>NZ_JADFBZ010000027.1:0-37372 GCF_015223095.1 Moraxella sp. K127
CTGGTTTTGCAGGAAGTCTAAATAAAAAAGCGAAACCGCCAAATTTGCCAGTTTCGCTTTTTGCTTGTTATTTAAAACAATTGTTTTTAGGGAAATTATTCACCCCAAACTTCATCAGCGATATCTCTAATCATCTTCACCTTTGCCCACTGAGCTTCTTCGGTTAGGATGTTGCCTTCTTCTGTGGACGCAAATCCGCATTGTGGCGATAGGCAAAGCTGGTTGATGTCCACGTATTGCGTGGCTTCTTTGATACGGGCGATGATGTCGTCTTTGTTTTCAAGGTCGCCTGTTTTTGAAGTTACTAGACCTAGCACGACTTGCTGGTCTTTGATGTGGACAAGTGGGGCAAAGTCGCCTGCTCGCTCACTGTCATATTCCAAGAAAAAGCCGTCCACTCGGCAGGTGCCAAACAGCACTTCGGCAATCGGAGCATAACCGCCTTCTGAGAACCACGTTGAGCGGAAATTACCACGGCAGATGTGCATGGTGATTTGCATGTCGGCAGGTTTGGCATCCACAATGCGGTTTAGCATGGCAACATAATCCACCGCCAATTTGTCAAAATCAATACCACGCTTGGCAAATTCTGCCTTTTTATCCAACGCACAAAATTGCCCCCAGCTGGTATCGTCCAGTTGTAAGTTACGCAGCCCCATGTCATAAAACTTATACATGGCCTTGATATAAGCGTCCGCAATGTCGTTGTACAGACGGCTCTCGTCTTGGTACAGCTCAATCGGCTCGTAGTTCACATCACGCACGCACGCCACAAGATGTAGCATGGATGGAGAGGGTATGGTGAATTTGGTTGGGGCATCGCCAGCACAGTCTTTTAAGATTTGGTAGGCTTTGATAAAAGGGTGGTCGTCTGAAAAATCAATCTTATCCACGATTTTGACGCTATGGCTTTTTGGCTTGGCATCTTTAAACTGCACCGAAAAATTCTCGGTTTCTACCCACTGCACGCCGTCCAATCCAGCCATAAAATCCAAATGCCACCACACACGGCTAAACTCACCATCGCTAACAGCGTGCAAGCCATTTTCTTTTTGTTTGGTAACCAGTTTGCCAATTTCATCTTTTAAAATGGCATCATAATCATCTTGCCCGATTTCGCCTGCATTTAGCTTGGTTTTGGCGGTCATCAGCTCATCGGTGCGTAAAAACGAGCCGACCACATCATTGCGATAAGGGGCGACATTGCGAGGTTTGGCGTTTGGAAAAAGTTGGCTCATGGCTTACTCTCTTTTGCTTGGTTAAAAAAATCTTATGAAAGACATTGGTTTTTATTGGCTATTTTAAAATATTATTAAAAGGAAATTTTCTTAAATTTATGAGAAATGTATTTTGCTGAGTTTTCCAAATAAGGAAAAACAGTACTTTCGTTAATATTTAATAAATCAAGTTGTTCAAGTATTTTTTGCTTGTTTTCTGATTTTATAATGTAATGAGTAATATTAAAATTAAAATTAAAATTAAAGTCATTATCATCATCTAAAATAGCGTCAAGCCCAAAAAGTAAGAACGCCCCAGATTGTGCGTAAATTCTTGGGTTAGTGGACTTTCCTTTTACACAAACAACTTTGCGAATATCTTTATCACATAACCTATTTTCAAAATAGGGTTTATCATCTTTAATATAATGAAGATACTTATTTGAAATTGTATTTGTTTTATCATCTACATTCAATTTTTCTTTTTCAGAAAAGCTTAACTTGCACAAGTTGGCAAGACAGGCAACAGTATCAGAATCAAAGTATTTTAAATCTTCATCTTTGATTGTTATTGAGATTAAATCCCCGTCTTCATTTTCGTGAGACTTGCAAGCAAAATATAAAGCTATCAAAGGATTGCTTGTAATATCTAATAATCTTGTTGGTAGTGAGAAATGTTGCATGTGAACAAGTCTATCAAATGTAGAATCGTCATCAGAAAACTCAGCATAATTTAAAGAAAGTAATTCACGATAGATAACATGTTCATTTTCTCTATAATAATAAAAACCTTGTTCATCACTGCGAAATAATGACGGTTCAAGTTTGTATTTTTTCTGACTATGACCACGATAAAAAACTGTTTTATCACTTTCATTCTTTTTAAGTTGGCTTATCAAGTCTTGAACATTAACAATATAAGTTTCTTGTTTGTCATTGGTTGAAGAATTATCAATAGGTGTGCCAAATTCAATGGGTTTTGCTTCTATTGTGCTCCCAGTATTACTAGAGTTATAATTTGAATCTAATATCGTGGATAAATCACCTTTTTTAATTGCCCAATGCTGTCTATATAATTCCCATTCCTGTATAATTTTTCTATTATTATCAAATAAATCATAAGAATTTATATCTTGCTCCTGCATGTCCTTAAAAGATAATATTACGTTTCTACCTTTTATATTAAATTTGTCAATTTTAGCAAGATATACTTTTGAGCCATTGCCTTCATAAGTATATATGCAAGGCAAATTTATAATTTCTTTATAGTTTCCATTAAATAACTCTTTGATTTCATCGGTAGTATACTCCAAGAATCTTGATATCCATAATGATATTTCATTAT
This sequence comes from Moraxella sp. K127, assembly GCF_015223095.1. Lineage (NCBI taxonomy): Bacteria > Pseudomonadati > Pseudomonadota > Gammaproteobacteria > Moraxellales > Moraxellaceae > Moraxella > Moraxella sp. K127. The sequence goes on from NZ_JADFBZ010000027.1 coordinate 2,563, forward strand.
TTTCAATCACAAAATTCTCATCAGAACCTATAACAATAAAATTGAAATACTCATTTTCTTCATTATTCATAAACTTACGTATCTCCGTAAAATCAATAGTGGGTTATATCATATATTCGTATTTAATAAGATAAAAATCAACGCTCATTTGGCTTTAAAAAATATAACGCCACCAGTGCCAATAAAATAAAACCACTCGCCCCAAGATACAAATCATCTTTGCCAATACCCACATCCAACAGTTTCCCTGCCAGCATGGGCGAGACGATAGAACCAATACGCCCCACGCCGATTGCCGTGCCAACCCCTGTGCTTCTAAATTCTGGGGCATACAGCGTGGGGTTAATGGTGTATAGCCCCGTGATACAACCATTGACAAGGCTACCGACCAAAATGGCAAAGACAAGGGCGAGCGTCAAAGTGGGACTAGACACAAAGCCGATAATGGCAAGGGACGACAGCACAACAAACGCCATGAGTGTGGATTTTGGGGTAAATTTACTCACCAAAAAACCAAAGATGAGCGAGCCTACCGTACCGCCAATGCTGATTGCCATACCGACCTTTTGGCTTTGTTCTTTGGCAAGCCCTGATGATTCTAGCAGGGCAGGTGTCCACGAACTGATAAAATAAAAAGACGACATTACGGCAATGAACGCTACCCAAATGAGCAGTGTGGTTTTTAATTGACCTTTGGCAAAAAGCTGGCTGATGGGAGCTTTGGGCTTGGCAGATTGGGTTTGGGCGGGCAGTTGCCAGTTGCCTTGTTTGCCGATTTTGTGGGCGATGTTGGTGAGTTTGGCAAGGGCGTTGGCAGGTTGTTTTTGATTTAAAAAATCCACCGATTCGGGCAATAGGGCGATGAGTGCCACGAGTGCCAGCCCTGTCAACACCGCCCCTGTCATAAATACCGAGCGAAAGCCGAACTCATCTTGGAGCATGACCGCCGACAATCCGCCAAGCATCGCCCCCACCCCAAAGCCACACGCATAAATGGCAATGGCAAGCCCACGCCATTTTTGGTTGGCGTACTCGCTCACGATGACGTTGGTGCATGGCAAAATACCGCCCACGCCAAGCCCTGTTATCACACGCCAAAAGGCAATGGATTCGGTCGTGTGCGAAAAATAAGTCATCAGCATACCCACTGCCGATAGGGCGGTTGCGATGATAAGTAGCGGACGTCTGCCAAATTTATCTGCCAAAGGGGCAAGTCCCATAGAGCCAATCGCCATGCCGATAAAGCCTGCACTCATGAGCGTGCCAATCTCTGCCCCTGTCAGTCCAAGCTCGGTCTGAATGCTTTTGGCGGTAAAGGCAATCGCCAGCACGTCAAAGCCGTCTAGCATATTTAGAATCACAGCTAAGGCAACGATGAGCCATTGGTAGGCACTCATGGGCGTGTGGTTAATGGCGTGGGCTAGGTCGGTTTGGTGCGTCGTCATGGTGTGGTCATCTGGTGGGTGATTATTTAATGGTCATACTAAATGTCATACCGAGCGTATTGCCCTAATAAAAATATAACAAAATGTCCATGATTAATCAATTTCAATATTTTCAATATAAGATGAGATTTTTTCAAGATTAAACAGTCAATGTCGGTATTGCAATTTTTTACCATCAAATGGGGCAAATCATGGTAAAATAGTCGGATTTTCTCATTTGTTTTTGTTTTAAAAAATTTGGCTGATTGACATAATAATAACCAATAACCATACCCATCAGTCAGCATTAAGATAAGCAATATTAATATGCCACATCATAGCTCCCAAGACCAGACGATATCTGACAAACCCTTTCCCACTCTGTGGGTGATGATGATGGGGGTGATGATTGCCATTGGTCCGCTTGCCATTGATATGTATTTACCTGCTTTTGTTAGCATGGCAGATGATTTTGGTGTGAGTGTCTCTCAGGTGTCCAAGTCGGTGCCATTTTATTTTATCGGATTGGTATTGGGGCAGTTATTTTACGGGCCGTTCTCCGATCGTGTCGGGCGAGTATTGCCCATGTACGTGGGTATGACGATATTTGTGATTGCATCTGTTATTTGTGCAACTGCCACAAGTGAGATGGTGCTATTTGTTGCCCGTACGTTGCAGGCGTTGGGGGCATGTGTAACAGCTGTGGTAACCCGTGCTGCCATCCGAGATACTCTAAATCCCATACAAGGGGCAAAGGCATTTAGTCTTATGGTGCTTGTCATGGGGCTGGCTCCGATATTAGCACCGAGTTTGGGGGCACTGATTTTAAACTTTGCTGATTGGCATGCTCTGTTTTGGTTTTTGGCAGGTTATGGATTATTTAATATTGTTTTGACCAAACTGTTTTTAAAAGAAACGCTTGCCCCCAAAAATCGCAATACCAAACCCATCAGCCAAACCTTTGTGTCTTATCTGGATTTGGTCAAAGACAAGACATTTATCGTTCCTGCTGTTGCAGGGGGCGTACTACAAGGGGCATTCTTTATTTATCTGTCCATTTCAAGCGAGTTATTTATGGTGAATTTTGGCTTATCTGAGCAGCAGTTTGCCATCGCTTTTGGAGCTAATGCCTTTGGGTTTATTGCCCTAACACAGGTCAATCAGTTTTTGACCAGTCGTTTTCGTCTTGTGCAGTTGCTACGTTTTGGGGCTTTAATGCAGCTTGTCTCTGCCAGTTGTCTGTTGGTGTTGGCATTGATGGGGCTTGGCTATTTTCCACTTGTATTTGTGGCGATATTTTGTTGTATTTCAGGACTTGGCTTTACTCAGCCTAATGCTACCGCCATCGCTCTGGCATATCAAAAAAAGCGGGCAGGTATGGCATCTGCCATGCAAGGGGCATTGCAGTTTAGTGTGGGGATTTTTGGCGGATTGCTGTTAAGTTTGTTTGATGTCAACCCTGTGTTAAAGCTGGGTATTATCATCACAGCACTTGTGTCGTTTGGAACTTTTTTGGTCTATCAGCTTGACCCTAAGATGGACTTGTCAAAGATGGATTAGCAGACCCCAATATCCCAATACCCCAGCACTCCAATAAAGGATGCAAGAAAGTGGTACAAAAGGGCGATGATTTATTTTATAAAAAATCAAGACATGCCTGCCCTTTGTATTTACCATAAAAAATGAGAAAAATCGCAAAGAAAATCAAATTTTCTCTTGACAATGCCAAAAACCGTGCTATAATGGCGTTCTAAATTGATGCGGGGTGGAGCAGTCTGGTAGCTCGTCGGGCTCATAACCCGAAGGTCGTTGGTTCAAATCCAGCCCCCGCTACCACTTTTTAAATCCTTATTTAAAATTATTTTAAAATTGTAAAATAAGGTATCTTTCCCATAAAATTTATCATTATTTTTTAAAATTGATAAAGTAAACATGGTTAAGATGTCGGCGAGCAATGATTTTAGCCCACCAACGTGTTTTGTGGGTTTTTTTGTATTTGCAATTTGCCAAACTGCTAACTCTTTTGATTTTTAATTTGTGCTTTAACATAGGATTAACCAAGCCAAAATGAAACCATCTAGCAAGATTGCTGAACTTACCCAAATGATCGCCCCTGCGGTGTCCGCTTGTGGTGTGGAGCTTTGGGGGATTGAGTTTATGCCCCAAGGGCGTAAATCACTGCTTCGTATCTATATTGAAGTCAATGCCGATGCCCGTGAGCGTGGCGAGCACATCACCATCGAAGACTGCTCAGCGGTCAATCACCAAGTCTCAGGCGTACTAGAAGTGCACGACCCCATCGCAGGCGAGTATGTGCTAGAAGTATCAAGCCCTGGGTTTGACCGTCCGCTGTTCACCCCTGAGCAGGTGGCGATGTTTGTGGGGGAGACCGTCAGTTTGCGTCTGATTCACGCCATCGGGCAAGGTGATGTCAAACGCCGTAAAGTCGTGGGTCATTTGATGAGTGTGAGTGATACGGGCATGCATGTGATGACCGAAGATAAACTAGAATTTGACATCGCTTTTGATAATGTCGACAAAGCCAATTTGATTTATCAAGACTAAAATTTAACCAAAAAGGTAGAATAAGATGAGCCGTGAGATTTTGACCGTTGTTGAGACCGTCAGTAACGAAAAGGGACTTGATCCTGATGATATTTTTGGGGCGATTGAGCAGGCGCTTGTTTTCTCAACCAAGAAAAAAGTCTATACCGAACAGCCAGAAGTGGCAATCCGTGTCGCCATTGACCGTAAGACAGGCGATTATGACACTTATCGCTACTGGACGGTGGTGGCGGACGAAGACCATGAGATGCCTGCTTGCCAAAAGGCGATTAGCGATTTGGACGAAAACGAATACCAAATTGGCGACATCATCGAAGAGCAGATTGAGTCCATTGAGTTTGGGCGTATTGCCGCTACCCAAGCCAAGCAGGTCATCATTCAAAAAATCCGTGAAGCTGAGCGTGCCTTGATTGCCGATGCTTTTGAGGTTCGTGTGGGCGAGCTTATCACGGGCGAAGTCAAAAAAGCAAGCCGTGATGGCTATATCATTGACTTGGGCGACGGGGCGGAGGGTTATCTTGCCAAAGACCAAACCTTGCACCGTGAAATGCTACGCCCTAAGAGCCGTGTGACGGCACTACTTGCCAAGGTCAATCGTGATGGGCATGGCAGTCAGCTGGTGCTGTCTCGCACGAGCAATGAGATGCTGGTTGCCTTGATGACCAAAGAAGTCCCTGAGATTAGCGAAGGGATTATTGAGATTCGTGATGTGGCTCGCCTGCCCGGTTTGCGCGCCAAAATCTCAGTAAAAACAGGCGACAGTCGTATCGACCCTGTGGGGGCGTGTATCGGCATGCGTGGCACTCGTATTCAAGCGGTGCAACAAGAGCTAGATGGCGAGCGTATCGATGTCGTGGTGTGGAGTGATGACCCTGCCCAGTACATCATCAGCTCATTAGAGCCTGCGGACGTGTCTAGTATCGTGTTAGATGAAGATAACCAAACTGCTGACATCATCTTTGGGGCGAACGACCAGTTGGCTCGTGCCATCGGCTCACAAGGTCAAAACGTGCGTTTGGCATCTGATTTGACCGGCTATAAGCTCAACATGATGCTAGAATCTGAATACCTAGAACGTCAAAAAAGCGAGTCTGAGGCGATTATCACGCTGTTCTATGAGCGTTTGGAAGTGGACAGAGATTTGGCAGAAGCGTTGGCGGAGATTGGTTTTACCACCATCGAAGAAGTGGCTTATGTGCCTGCTGAGACTTTCTATGACATTGATGGCTTGGATGATGAGACCATCGGTGCCATCCAAGAGCGTGCCAAAGAAGTCATCATCAATGATGAGCTTATCAAACAGCAAAACATTAAAGAGCCTAGTGGCGAGCTACTTGCCCTAGAAGAGATGACCCCTGCCATCGCTTATAAACTGGCAGAGCGTGACATCATTACCCTTGACGACCTAGCCGAACAAGCGGTGTTTGACATCGAAGACATCGAAGGCATGGGCAGTGAGCTGGCAGGCAAGCTGATTATGGCAGCACGTCAGTCATGGTTTGAATGACCATGCGTGCGTCATGGGGCGTGCTGTCATGAGTACGTAAGGACGTTGCCAAATTTGGTTGGTGAGAATTTGGCAACTTGTAAAAATGGAGGGTAAAGTGGGGATGAACAAGACTTATCCTGCCCATCCATTTTCACCAAATTCATCATTTTATGATAAAATCATTCATCAAATAACCAAACAAATTTAGGTAAACCAATGGCGACAAAAACCGTAAAAGAATTAGCAAAAGACTCCAACATTACCACTGACGTGCTTTTAAAACAACTAAAAGACGCAGGTCTGCCCACTCGTGGCGAAGATGATTCTGTCTCAACCGATGAGCAGGCGACGTTAGTGGCGTTTTTAAAACAAAGTCATGGTCAAGCCCAAAAGACCCGCATTGGCATGACTCAAAAAACCACCACCACCAAAAAAATCACCACCACCACCGGCAAAGCCCAAAACATCAATGTCGTACGTGCCAAGAAAAAGCAGTTTGACATCCAAAAACCTGACTTAGCTGCCGAGCAAGCCAAAGCCCAAGCAGAGCGTGAAGCCGAAAAAGCCAAAGCCATCGCCGCCCTAGAAGCCAAGCAAAACGAAGAGCGTGCCAAACAAGAAGCTGCCAAACGTCAAGAGGCGACATTGGCTGCCATGCGTGCCAACTCGGGCAGTGCAAATGGTGGCGAGAGTAAGCCCAGTGCGTCTGTTGTTGTCAAAAAAGTTAAAAAAGATGAAACCGATAAAGACGACAGCGTGGTCAGCTCATCTGTGGTCAAAAAAGGCACAGTCGCCAAGAGTGACGTAAAATCTGACAAAAAAGAGACCAAAGCAGACAAAGCCAAAAAACAACCCGCCAAACCTGCCAAGAGCGAGACCGAAGAAGAACGTCAAGCTCGCTTGGCTCGTGAAGCCGAAGAGCAAAAACTGCGTGAGATAGAAGCGGAGAATCGTCGCCGTGCCGCCATTGATGCCCAAAATCGCACTTTGGAGCAGATGAAACAAATGGCAAATCGTTATAGCGAAAAAGACGAGGTGCCAAGTGCGGTCGTGCGTAAAGATGAGCCACTAGCAGCAGGCTTGGTCGGAGCGGCATTAGAAGAGTCTTTTGAAAAAGAGCGTCGTGAGATTAAGCGTGGTACCAGCAGTACATCAAGCCGTGCCAAAGGCGGTAAGAAAAAAGGCAAAGAAGAGCTTGAAATCAGACCCAAGTCACGCGGGCTAAAATCATCACAAGCGAACAAACATAAGTTTGAAATGCCTGTGGAAAAAATCATCCATAATGTTGAAGTGGGCGAAGAGATTATCGTGTCTGACCTTGCCCAAAAAATGGCGGTCAAAGTGCGTGAAGTCATCAAATCACTCATGAAAATGGGCGAGATGGTACGTGAGGGCGATGTCATCGACCAAACCACCGCCGCCCTAGTCATCGAAGAGTTTGGACACAACTTCATCGCTGTATCTGATACCCAGCTAGAAGATGACCTACAAGAGGCCGCTACCGAAAAACAAGGCAACGTCCAAACACGCCCGCCTGTCGTTACCATCATGGGTCACGTTGACCATGGTAAGACATCACTACTGGACAAAATCCGTGAAACCAAAGTGGCAAGCGGTGAAGCTGGTGGTATTACCCAGCACATCGGGGCGTATCATGTTGAGACTGACCGTGGTGTGATTACCTTCCTTGACACCCCCGGTCACGCCGCCTTTACCGCCATGCGTTCACGCGGGGCTCAGGCGACCGACATCGTGGTCATCGTGGTGGCGGCAGATGATGGAGTTATGCCACAGACCGAAGAAGCCATCGACCATGCACGAGCGGCTGGCACACCAATCATCATCGCCATGAACAAGATGGATAAAGACACCACTGACCCAGAGCGTGTGTTAAATGAGCTGTCAGTCAAAGAAATCATCACGGATGCTTGGGGTGGGGATACGTCACTGGTCAAGGTCTCCGCCAAAACAGGCATGGGTATCGATGAGCTGTTAGAGACCATCAGTATCCAAGCCGAAATCATGGAGCTGACCGCTCCTGTGGATGGTGCTGCCCAAGGCGTGGTCATCGAATCTCGCCTAGACAAAGGACGTGGTGCGGTGGCAAGCCTACTGGTCAAAAAAGGCACGCTAAAACAAGGCGACCTAGTGCTGGCAGGCGAGTTCTATGGCAAAGTGCGTGCCATGACCGATGAGAATGGTGAGCGTATCAAGTCGGCAGGGCCTTCTATTCCTGTGGAGATTTTGGGCTTGCCTGATGCTCCGATGGCAGGTTCTGAGTTCTTGGTAGTCTCTGATGAGAAAAAAGCCCGTGAAGTGGCGGATTTTCGTATCGCTCGTGAGCGTGAACGTTTGCTTGAACGCCAAAACAAAATGCGTCTAGAAAACATGTTTGCCAACATGGGCAGTGAGGCAAAAACCCTAAATCTTATCCTAAAAACAGACGTGCGTGGTTCGCTAGAAGCCCTGCTTAGTGCGTTAGATGAGCTATCAACCGATGAAGTCAAAGTGCGTGTAATTAGCTCGGGTGTGGGTGCCATCACTGAGTCTGATGTCATCTTGGCGGAGTCTAGTGAGGCGGTTCTGCTTGGCTTTAACGTGCGTACTGACAATGCCGGCAAGCGTAAAGCAGATGAGGCAGGGCTTGACATTCGTTATTATAGCGTGATTTATGGCTTGATTGATGATGTCAAAGCAGCGATGAGTGGCATGCTTGCCCCTGAGCACCGTGAGAAAATCTTGGGTATTGCCGAGGTGCGTGAAGTATTCCGTTCTAGCAAATTCGGGGCGGCGGCAGGCTGTATGGTACAAGAGGGTACGATTTATCGCAACAAGCCCATCCGTGTTCTGCGTGATGATAAAGTCATCTTTACAGGGCAACTCCAATCCTTGCGTCGCTACAAAGACGATGTGAACGAGGTCAAGGCAGGCATGGAGTGTGGTCTGGCGGTCAAAGGCTATGAAGTCGCCGCTGGTGATAAGATTGAAGTCTTTGAGATTCACGAAGTGGCACGCACCCTGTGATGTCATGACAAAAACCGCTTGCCCTAGGGTGAGCGGTTTTTTTGATAACAAGTTGCACTAATAGGAGTATTCATATGACATCATCTACCTTTTCATCATTAACTCATGAAGACTTACTGGCATTGAGTTTGACACTTGATGACAGTTGGAGGCAGTGGATAGAGACCAATATCGAGCGGGGGTGCAGTCCTGCCAGTATCGCAAAGATTTTGGCGGATAATAAAAAGTTGCCAAGCAAATATCTGCCTACCGTGCGTCCAAATATCACCAGCGATGATGAGAATTTTATTGATATTGATGGGCATACCGTGCAGGTGATTTGCACTCTAAAATCGCCCCGAGTGGTGGTGTTTGACAACCTGCTCACGCAGGCGGAGTGCGATGAGCTGATTGCATTGGCAGACGGTAGGTTGGAGCGTGGTAAGGTCGTTGATGACAAAACGGGCAATTCACGCCTGCACGCCCATCGCAGTAGTGACAATGCCCAGTTCACCTTGGGTGAGTTTGATGTCATTGACCGCGTGGAGAGACGCTTGGCGACTCTACTAAACTGGCCGGTGGAAAATGGCGAAGGCTTACAGGTACTGCGTTATCAAAAAGGTGGGGAATATCGTCCGCATTTTGATTATTTTGGCGACAGCGTGGGCGGTCGTAGGCACTTAGAAGTAGGCGGACAACGTGTTGGCACGTGCGTGATGTATCTGTCGGATGTGCAGGCAGGGGGCGGAACGTCATTTCCCAGTGTGGGTATGGAAGTCAAACCCAAAAAGGGTGGTGCGGTGTTTTTTGCTGATGTGGACGAGCAGGGGGATGTGGACAAACTGACCTTGCATGCAGGCGTGCCCGTCATTACAGGTGTGAAATTTATCGCCACCAAATGGGTGCGTGAACGCCCTTATCGACGTGAGAGTTAATGTCGTCTTATTAATAACAAGTCGTCCACAGTCATGTTGGGCGATTTTTTATACCAAATCATTTTTTAAAAGTGTTTGCTTAAAATATCTTGGTTAGGTCTTGCTCTATCAGCAATTTATCCAGCGGAGTTTCTAAAGCATCGGCAATCTGCCCCATCAGGTCGATGGACACCGCCCGTCCGCCATTTTCAATCTCACAGACATAGGTTTTACTGATGTTGGCACGAAACGCCAACTCTTCTTGGGAGAGCTCTTTGATACGCCGAAGTTGTCTCATGTTTTGGGCGAATATTAGGCGATATAAATGGGGTGTTTGGTTGGATTTTTTCATGGGGTTATTGTAAGGGTGGGGCGTTGGCTGATTGGCATTAACCATCCTGATTCATCGGCAACACCACCAAAAAGCGGGTTTTGCCCTGCCATGTGTCGGTGCTGATATGTCCGCCATGGGCTTCGGCGATTTGGGCGACCAATGACAGTCCAAGCCCTGAACCTTTTTTTTCTTGTTTTAGTCGCACAAAGGGGCTAAAAATATCTTCACGCTTGTCCACAGGAATGCCAGCTCCTTGGTCGATGACCGCCAGCACGGCATAGATGCTTTTTTTGCCGTTATCCTTGTCTTTGTTGCGAGAGAGTAGTTTAAAGAAGGCACGGGTGTGTTTCTCTAACGGCGTGCCTTGGGCGGTTGGTTCTGATTCTTTGCTGTTTTTGTGTTCATTGGCTTTGGTGGTTTTGGTTGTATCTTGGTCGTCCTGCCCTTCGTCATTGACATTAAGATGGCTTGCCAGTTCGTCATCTGCGATATCGTGGGTTATCATGTCATGAGTGGCAGGCGTGTTCGTGTGCTCGTTATCTTTGCTAAGGTCGATGAGTGCCTTGGGGATAAAGCCTGCTTCTGCCAGACTGGGCGAGCCATAGACGTAGATTTCCACGGGGGGTGTGCCGTGGATGAGAGCGTTATTGATGAGATTACGCACCAAATGCGTCAGCAGTTTGGGCTGTGCCATCATCGTCACAGGTTCAGCAAAGAGTGTCGCTTCGGTATAGTGCTGGCATTCGCTTTTGATAAGCTCTACCAAATCCACGCTTTCATTGGCTTGTAGGGCATGACCTGCATCCAGACGGCTCACCAATAAAATACTCTCAACCAAATCATTAAGCCCTGTTAAGTCACGGTTGATGGCACAGGCACGTTTGTCACATTTGGCTTTGTCGGCAGGGTCGAGCTTTTGGGTGAGCATGTCCATCATCTCAATCTGCAAGCGAATGCGAGTAATTGGCGTCCTAAACTCATGACTGGCGTGAGCAAGGAGCAGGCTGTTGGCATTGATAAGTCGCTCTATTTTCTCGGCAGACTGGTTAAAGCCATAGGCGAGCATGGCAATCTCATCATTGCCCGTCTGATTGACCCGCACGCTAAAATCGCCATCCCCCATTTTTGCCATCTTGCGACTCATCTGGTTGAGTCGCCACGTCATGTTATGGGCGATGCCCCACAGTACCGCCGTCATGATAAGAATGAGTAAAAGCGTGCCAGTAAAGAAGTTGAACATGCCCAAAAACGGACGTTCTTTGGGGGGTTTTCGGCTCTCATACCACACCGAGTAGCCCGAGCTGGTCTTTAAGATGACATGATGTGGGTCGTTGCCCGATAGGGTGGGCAAGGTCTGGGCAAGCCATGACGGGGTGGGGGGCAGACGTTCGGGCAGTTCGCTGTTTTCGGTTTTTAAGATGAGATTGCGTTTTTTGTCATACAGTCCGATTTTGGCGTCTAAGCTCTCATCAAAGATGTCAAAACTTTTTTTGACCACAGCAAGGATAAATCGGGCTTGCAAGCGGTTGTTGTCCAAAGTGGCATTGTCCACTTCTATCAAAAATGGGTCAATTTGCCCCACGATTTGCCCTGCGATGACTTTGGATTTCATGCTGTCGGAGTTGTTATGGACAAGCTGAGCGAGCAAAATCATGGCAATGGCAAAAGCAATGATTGCCAAAAATACACTAATAAATAGCCTTGCAAACAGTGAACGAAAGCCAAGACGGAGGCGGATTGGTGGGGGGCTTGGTGTGGGCATTGACATGTTAAATACATCAAAAGGCGTAAAAGGATTACGCCTTATCTATATGTAAAAAATACAAAAATCCAATGACAAAGCAAAAGCATTGGATTTTGAGAATCATACTTGATCGGTTGCAAACTGATATCCCACACCACGCACGGTAATGATGCGTTTGGGCTGACGAGGATTATCTTCAATCAAGGCTCTAAGGCGTGAGATATGCACGTCAATGGCACGGTCAATATTCTCTGAACTGTCGTCATTGGGCATGGCTTGCCAGAGCTGTTCACGGTTTAGTACTTTTCCTGCATGAGTGGCAAAGTAGTGAAGCAGTTGGAATTGGTGCGTGGTCAGACGGACGATGTTGTCATCAATGGTCACTTCATGACTGTCAGGGAACACCGTCAGTCGTCCAAAGGTGAGACTGCCTGAGTCTGTGTCAGCTTGGTTGGGGGTCTCATGACGGCGTAGTACCGCACGGATGCGGGCGAGCAGTTCACGGGGTTCAAAGGGTTTTGAAATATAGTCGTCCGCCCCCATCTCCAAGCCCAGCACACGGTCGGTGGTGTCGCCCTTGGCGGTGAGCATGACGATTGGCACTTTGTTAATCATCACATTCTTGGATGCTCGCACCTTTTGGCAGACCTGCATGCCGTCCATGTCAGGGAGCATCAGGTCAAGTACGATAAGGTTGATGTCACGCTCTTTGGCTTCTAGCAGGTCAAGCCCTTCTTGGGCGGTGGGGGCGTGATGAACTTCATAATAGTTCATGGAAAGATAGTCACTGATAAGCTCCGCCAAATCTGGGTCGTCTTCGATGAGTAGGATTTGCTTGGTCATGGTTGTGCCTTGTGTTAAATAGTGTTTAAATTATCTTTTATAAAACACCCAAAAATTAAGGGCGAAAAATCATGGCTATATCTTGCCAATATTTATCCACTTTGGCAAGGGGTAAATTGTTATTTAATTAAAATGGCAGGGTATATTTTAGCCGATTTTACCTACTTTTACACATTCTTTGTAACTATTGTTACAGACGATGGTGAGATTGGGACAAATAATAGGGCGTACCTGCCCTAGCCTACGGGCTATTTTAAACGCACTCGTCCACCATGAGCCTGTTTGGGTAGGTCAGCAAGCACAATCAAGCCATCTAAGCCAATGCCTGCGATGAGATATTGGTCGCTTTCGGGTTGGTATTCGATGATGACGATTTTGGATAAAGCCAAGCGTTCATCTTGCCCTACTGTCCACAGCCATGCAGGGCGTGGCGTGGCAGGGCGGTAGGGTGGTTTGGTCAGTTCCGATAAATCCATGGGGTTTAGCATGTCATCAAAAATGGCAAAAGACGGCACCAAAACCCCAATCTCAATCTGCCCATAATTGACATAACCACCCACTCGTTCATCAAGGGTCAGTTTGGCTTTTTTGGCTTGTTCGGGTTTGATGGTGACGTGGATGTCCATCATGCCATGTACTTTGGCACTCGGGATGATCCCCTTAATCTGACCGCCAAAACTTCGCCCATCTTCGGTATCAAAGGTCACGCCATCGCCCACCGCCAGATAGTCGGCGAACTCAGCAGGCAGGGGGCTGATGAATTTGACAAAGCGTTCATCAAAGACGACAAGCACGGGCGTGTCTTTGGGGTGGGTGGTGTTTTTGTCTGTGACAAAGACGGCTTCTATCTTGCCTGTCATGGGGCTTTTGACATCAAACGGGGTTTTGGTGATGATGGGAGTGGGGACTGTTTGTGCTTCATCATCGGTGTCATCTGCTTGCTCGTGGGGGCTGGTTTTTTCTTTGTTTTTAGATTGGTTTTTTGATTTTTCGGATATTTTTGTGTTTTCTGCCTTGTTTGTGTTTTGTTTGTCGGTGGTGGCATTGTCAGCAGGTTTGCCCGTATCATCGATAATGGTATCGTCACCGCTTGGACTGCCATTAGGGCTGTCATCGGAACTGTCATCGGAACTGTTATCGGGATTGTCAGCAAAAGTGATGGTCTCTTGATAGAACCTGCCCACAATATCGCCTGCCTTGACTGTGTCGCCTGCCTTGATGAGCATGCGGTCAAGCCTGCCTTCTTGGGGTAGGGTGATGGTTGTTTGCTTGTGGGGGATGATAACCCCTTCTAGGCGAAAGGCGGGCTGATAACGCTCGGATTTGATTGCCATGACATGAGCGGTGGCAAGGGTTATGTTATCGCCATTGAGGGCGATTTTGGCGTTATCGGCATCGGTGGGTGGTCGCACAGCCGTGTTGCCATGTACCAGCCCATCTCGCTCGTGCTTGTCATCAAAGCTAGACAAATCGGTCAGCTTAGCATCAGGCACAGGCTCGCAGGCACTCACCAATAATGACAGCACCACAAGGGCGGACAGTGACCGAAAATACAGCAAAAGAGATGGGGTGATGGTTGAGTTCATGACAATGTTACAATCAGCGAAAAAGAGTCAGTAAAATACCCTGCTATCGTATCATATTTTTAGCCCATAAATCCTTTGTTTTGTCAAAAAATAGTGGAAAATTTGCCTTATTTGTGTTAAAAAGTAAAGTAGGTTTTTACTGACTAAAATATTGTCAAAATTTAACCAATTTCTAAATTTACAATCCATTTTCAAACAAAAGGATAATCCCGTGAGTGAATTTGCTGGTCTTAAAGTCATGATTATTGACGACTCCAAAACCATCCGCCGTACCGCCGAAGCCCTACTGCAAAAAGAAGGCTGTGAAGTGATTACCGCTGTTGACGGCTTTGATGCTTTATCAAAAATCGTCGAGACCAATCCTGACATCATCTTTGTGGACATCATGATGCCACGCCTAGACGGTTACCAAACCTGTTCTATGATTAAAAATCACCCAGAATACGCCCAAAAGCCTGTCATCATGCTGTCATCCAAGGACGGTCTGTTTGACAAAGCTCGTGGACGTATCGTGGGTTCTAACGAGTATTTGACCAAGCCATTTAGTAAAGAAGACCTGTTTGCGACCATCAGTCGTTTTCGCTAATTGGGTAAGACACCTAGCGAGACTTTTTATTTATCGGAGACAGACATGGCAAAAGTATTAGTAGTGGACGATTCACCAACAGAAATGTTGCGATTTCGTGAGATTTTGGTCAAAAACGGCTTTGAGATGTTTGAAGCAGACAATGGCGAAGATGGCTGTGCCAAAGCGATTGAAGTGATGCCCGATGTGGTGCTGATGGACATCGTCATGCCTGAGATGAACGGCTTTCAAGCCACTCGCAAAATCACTCGTGAACCCAAAACCGCCCACATTCCTGTGATTATTGTCAGTACCAAAAATCAAGAGACAGACCGTGTGTGGGGCAAACGTCAAGGGGCAAAAGAGTACCTAACCAAGCCCATTAACGAAGAAGAGTTAATCAGAGTCATTCACTCTGTATTGGAGTAAGCCGTGGCGTCGTCTGGTTTTATTGAGTTATTGCGTCTTGCCGACCTTGCCAAGGCTCGGGCAACAGGGCGACACGATGCGGACTATACGCAGTGGATTGGCATTGCCTTTGAAGTAGGTGGACAAGAATTTGTCGCCCCGATGGGTGAAGTGTCTGAGATTTTGGCGCTGCCTGAGCTGACCCCCATTCCACTGACCAAGCCATGGCTACTTGGTGTGGCGAACGTGCGGGGGCGACTGTTGCCACTGGCGGATTTGGCAAAATTTTTAAACATTGACAGTCGTGAACGCCTTAAAAACAAAAAGATGATGGTCATTGACCAAGATGGCTTTTTTTCGGGCATTTTGGTGGATCAAGTGACAGGCATGGTGCAATTTTCGGGCAGTGAATACCAAGATGTGCCTTTGCCCGAAGAGTCGCCCTTTGCTCCGTACAATCACGGCAGATTTGTCAAAGATGATAAGGCATGGCATGTGGTCATGCCATCTTTGCTGTTTCATGATACCGAGTATCTAAATGCAGCATTAGGCTGATGGTGTGCTTTTGATTTTGACAACCTAAGCGTTGGTTATAAAATCAAGACATTGCCAATGTGCCAAAATTTTTTTGCCAATGACAAATTGTGTCATAAATATTTCTAAAAATATCATTTGTGTTATAGGGTAAAACGCCCAGTGTGTTTGAGCAAATGTAAAACCAATCAAAAGCATTTCATCAACAAGTGGTGGAATTGATGAGTTGTATTAGTTAAGCAAAAGCGGGCAGCAGCGATAAGTGGCTCGGTTTTAAAAGGATAAGCAAAATGAATGATGTGAGCAAAGTCTCAGAACCCCTAGCGGTCGCACCAACGTCAGATTCAGAGAAAAAGTGGTGGACGCTACTCATCATCTCTGGATTTATTGCCATGTTTAGCTTGGCGTATTTGGCGTATTCGCTCCTAAAAGTAACCGATTATCTTGGTGATGTCAATCAGCTGGAAGTTAATGCGGTAAATATCGTCAAAAACATCAATGACGCCACGTTTTCTCGTGATTTTGATGTCAGTAAAGCCGCTTATGCCAAACTTCTGGCAGACGTGCAGTCCTATGAGTCAGCGTTGTCACGCCTACAAAACAACAAAATGGTGGGCGATGCAGGGGCAATCAACGCCATCAGCAGTGATTGGCAAGCCAAAAAAGGCAGTGTGGATTATATCGTCGCACACCAAAACGACGTCAATGCCTTGCAAGACCTACAAAAACAAGTCCAAGACGCCGCCCGCCAAATGCAAGAGCAGTATGCCAGTGTTACCGACCAAGCCATGAAAGTGGGACTGTCATCTGCCACCATCAAAGAAATCCAAGAGCAGATTTTACGCCTTGAACGCGTCAGTGAAAAAATGGCGGCATTGACCAGTAGCACCGGCACCAATACCGATGAGTTTAAAGAAGAAGTGGCAGATTTTGCACGCATCTTAAACAACCAGCAAGCGGTCTTTGGGCAAGTCTCCCCGTCCTTACAAACCATCGATGGCACCTATCAGCAGATGGTAGAGCCTGTCATCAGCCAGCTGGCTGACCTAAGTGATCCCACCATCCAATCTCGTGAATCTGCCCAAGCACTCACCGACCTTGCCACCAAGACCCAAGAACAGCTGTCTAAGATTGACCGTGGTATCATTACCCAAAAAAGCATTCTCATCCCTGCACTTTTGTTGTTGCTTAGTAGCCTTGTTTTGGCATTTGCCTTGTATCGCTTGCTAAGACAGCAAAGCAGTCAAGAGCTGCGTGTGAGTGAAAAAGAAAACTTGCGTCAGCGTCAAGAGATGGAAAAGGAAGCAGCACGAGCCAGACAAATCCAAGAAGAAAACGAACGTTCACAAATGGCGATTTTGCGACTGCTTGATGAATTGGGAGATTTGGCAGAGGGTGACTTGACCGTAAACGCCACTGTATCAGAGGATTTTACAGGGGCAATCGCTGACTCGGTAAACTTTGCCATTGACCAACTGCGTCAGCTGGTACTTGCCATTAACACCACCGCCGACCGAGTTGCTCAGTCATCACAGCAAACCCAGATGACAGCGGTAGAACTTGCCGAAGCATCCGAACACCAAGCCCAAGAGATTGCTAGTGTGTCTGCGGCGATTAACGAGATGGCGGTGTCCATTGACCAAGTATCGGCGAACGCATCAGAGTCTGCATCGGTTGCCCAGCGTTCGGTTGCCATCGCCCAAAATGGTGCGAACGTGGTACAGCGTTCTATTGAAGGCATGAATACCATTCGTAATCAGATTCAAGAAACTTCCAAGCGTATCAAGCGTTTGGGTGAATCATCACAAGAGATTGGTGATATCGTTGGATTGATTAACGACATCGCCGACCAGACCAACATCCTAGCCTTGAACGCTGCCATTCAGGCATCGATGGCAGGTGAAGCTGGTCGTGGTTTTGCGGTCGTTGCTGACGAAGTTCAGCGACTGGCAGAACGTTCTGCTGCGGCAACCCGTCAGATTGAGACGCTTGTTAAGACCATTCAGGCGGATACCAACGAAGCGGTATCATCGATGGAATCTACCACCGCAGAAGTTGTTAAAGGTGCAAAACTTGCCAAAGATGCAGGCGAAGCACTGGACGAAGTGCAAACCGTATCAAATACATTGGCAGACTTGATTCAAAACATCTCAAACGCTGCTCGTCAGCAAGCCACATCAGCAGGTCATATTTCTAGCACGATGAACATCATCCAAGACATCACATCTCAGACATCGTCAGGTACGATGGCAACCGCCCGTTCGGTGGGTCGTCTAAATGAGATGGCAGCGGCACTCCAAGAGTCGGTATCTGGCTTTAAGTTGTCAAATGATGATGACGTCTTTGCTGACAGCTGATTGTTGGTGTAGGGGGACGTGATGAATCTGCCTTTGTGGCAAGCGTACATAGAGCAAATCTGTGGATTTGTGTTACCATCGGTGCAACACAATTGGCTCATTCATGCCATTACAATCACCGCCCAAAATCATGGCATGAGTGCTGATGAATTGTACGATACCATACAACATGACAACATGATTTCATCGCAACCATTGTCGGCTTTGACTCAGTTGTTACTTGACAACCTACTCATTACTGAGAGTCGGTTTTTTCGCCATGAGCCGTCTTTGGCATTTGTCGGAGACTTGTATAAGTCCTACATCACCGAGCGACATAAGGTGACGCCATCGTTCGATGTCCCGTCGATGTTTTCGGTGTGGAGTGCAGGATGTTCCACAGGTCAAGAGACATACTCATTGGCGATGACACTTGGCTTGATATCTCGGCAGTTTGTCAGCCCTTTGCCGTTTCGGGTCAATGGGTCGGATTTGTCCGTACGCTCGCTGACGTTGGCAAAAAAGGGCGAATATATGGGCAGGCAAATTAATGAAATCCCTGCCCGTTATCGCTCCCAACTTCGTGCCACGCAGGACAATATGGGCATTTTTAATCACCAAAAAATATGGCAAGTGGACACAAAAACTCAGCAACACACCCATTTTTTTTGGCATAACCTTTTTGCAAAAACACCGCTGGGCTTGCCCAAGCAACAAGTAATTATCTGTCAAAATGTGCTGATTTATTTTAGAAAATTTGACCAAAGAGACATTTTGGCATATTTTGTGCAGAATTTAGACATTGGGGGTTATGTTTTGCTCGCTCCCAATGAAGCCATGTTTTGGCAACACCCTAATATGAGACGTGTGGACAACGGTCAGATTAATGCTTGGCAAAAAATAAGCCAATGACCAACCCCAAATCCATGCCAAATGATGATTTAAAAAATGGCGTAAGCCAATCAAGATATTGTTTTAGGATGATAAGATGATTAAGCAGTCCAATGAATTAGTGGCATTAGAATGGCTGATTGACCCATTAAACCAAGAATTTCAAGCATTGCACGCCCATACAACCCCATCGGCATCTGAGCTGTTGGCTCATTTTGCCCGCCAATATGACGTTATTGGCAATGTGCTTGTCATGGCAAATCTGCCTGAGTTTACCAAACTTGCCAAAACCATTGGCGAGACTGCTGAGTATTTTGCAAAAACAGGCAATCCTGCGGTTTTGGCACCAAAAATCATCTACGCCAGTCATCTGTTGCAACATGAGATAAATCGCTATGCCACCACTGGATTTTTGCGACGCTCTTTATTAAATTCACGCATCTATTATTTGAATTTGGTGAGTGCTCATTTGGGGGACAATAATATAGACAAACAAAGCATTTTGCAATCAGTTGTCCACGAACGATTTAGTGAACAAATACAGTTACATGCCATACAGCCAAGCGTACTAGATGATAATAATTATCAAGAAATCAATCAGGCATGGCGAACGCTTGCAGGGCAACTTACCCAAAGTGGGGTCAATGGCGAACAATTAACCAAATTGCGTAACCTTAGTACACATTTGGCAGGGGCAACAGTAGAGCCTGTATTGCAAAGGTTGTGGCTTATCACGGTATTATGGCTTGAAAATACAGCACTAAATACCAAGCCGTTACCATCTTATTATGCCCATATTTTAGGTGAGCTTGACCGTGTGATTGCTTTTCAAAAGGCAGGCATTACCCCAGAGCTTGAAGCGAGCATTTGGCTTGAAAACGTCATCGCTGACATTTATGTGGCACTTGCCAGTTTGGATGTGCTCAACGAGCAAGCCCAAAACTTCTTAAAGCGTCTCAATGAGATTTTGGCAGACGACCAGACTTTCTTTCCCCATGTGCTGGCAACTGTGGAACGATTGGTGTTCGTGCTGGCAGATAACAAGATTGAGATGGATGCACTACATGCCTTACAAGAGCAGCTGTCTGCTCGTGGTTGGTCGTTCTATGCCCGCTATGTGGAGCAAATCATCAGTGATGCCATGACCGCCCAAAGCAGTGATGAGATGTTTGCCCAAATGCAGTGGCAACTCAACACTCAGCTCCAAGACCTATACACTGCCATCGCCAGTACTGCCGAAGTCATTAACGCCAAAAGCAGTCGTCATGACGACATCGTTGCCAACGAGCGAGACGTGCTTCGTGAAGTGCGTATCTTGATGGAAGAGTTCAAAGATAAATTTTCAGATTATCTAAAGCATAAGCAAGCCGACAAACTGCCATCATCTAAGAGTTTTGAGATGTTGGTCAAAAACTTCAATGACCTAGGGCTGTTTGATGTGGCGGCGGTAGCAACAAAAATGGCAGGAGTGTTTACCCTACTCCAAGACAAATCACCAAATCATATCCCGTGGCAAATCGCTCACAAGACCGCTGAGAGCCTGTCTTTGTTTGAGATGTTCCTTGATAATTTGGCACAGCAAATATTTGATCATGCACTGCTGACCCGGATAGAAGAATGTGCCGATGATGTGCAAAAATTATTGCTTGATGCCAATCTAAACGAACCTGAACTGTCTGATGTGGAGATGGCACGACGTCTTGCCCATCAGCATACCACACTTTATGATGATGCAGGCGAACATTTGCCCGCTTTATCATCGCAGACGCATTTAGATGATGCCCAACAGACGCTTGATGTGGATACAAATGCAGATATGGATTTGGATGTCCATAATGAGCAAGTCCACCATGCACAAGATGTTGTTGTGAGTCATACTGATGAATTGTCTGTACAAAACAGTACCCAAGATAACCATCAAGATAACCATCAAGAGCAAGTTACAAATGCGTTGCCAACAGATGATGTCTCTGTGGATGATGATGTGATAAATACTGATGCTAATGCCGATGCTGATAATGTCAGCATTGATGATGCCAATCTGGACATCCATCAAGATGCTAAGACAGTTGCCATAACGCCAGATGAACATGCCAATGTCACAGATACCAGTTACCAAGATGTCAATCATCATAACACCCAAGACGACCAAATCAGTCAAGCATTTCAAGATGATTTTGATGATTTATTTGATGACACGCTTAGCTTTGATGATGACTTTGGTATTGATGATGTTGCAACAAGTACTAATAACCAAACTGATTTTGATATTTCAGACGATGAACTTTTTGATGATATTTTTATTGATGAACCCATATTATCAAATAACCAAGACACCCAAAATCAAGACACCCAAAATCAAGATGAACCACAAATCGCCCAACAACTGTCTGATGATATTGAGCTTGATTTGTTTGATGATGGTATTGCACTGACCTTAGATGACGATGATGACCATGATGATGAATTTTTGGTAGATGAGTTATCCGACCAAGAGCCAAGTACAGCAGAAGATGGCGTGTATACTGCCCAAGATGATGAGATTTTGTTGTCTGATTATGTCAATGAAGGCACGGTAGATAATGTTGTACCAAGTCTTGCAAGCAGTGAGTTATTGGCTTTTGATGAGCCATCTGCTAATGAGATAAATGCAGATGAGATGACGACTGATGTGGATGTTGTTCAAACAGATGATGATCAAAATGTGTCCGATAAGGTTGTCTTTGATGATGAGATGGCTCACGAACCCAAATCGGAGGGCGATTCTGAACAGGATGTGGTATTGGTTGAGCCTAAATTGGCGGACAACTTTACCAACCAAAGACAAGATGAACCACAGTCAAATGAAACAGAGCAAATTCTTATCGGAGAAGATGACACCGATGACGCTGATGACGCTGATGATAAAACTTACCAACAAGATGAACCTACCGAGCAAGTATTGGATGATGGGCAAGATACAGACTCTTTAAGCGAAGCTTATATTGCTGCTAAGGCAAGCCTAAAAGAGGATGATTTTAGTCATGATGAAGAATTTCGTGAGATTTTCATCGAAGAAGTCGATGAAGTCATGGAAGAGATGCACACGCACCTACCAAAATGGCAAGCTGACCCCCACAATCTCAAAGCACTCAAAGAAATCCGCCGTAATTGGCACACACTCAAAGGTTCAGGGCGTATGGTTGGAGCGTTGCAAGTGGGTGAAACCGCTTGGGCAATTGAAAACATGCTAAACCGTGTCCTAGATGAGACGATTAAAATCAGCCCTGATGTGGTGGCCATTGTCAGTGAGACCGCCAACATTATCCCCATCATGGTGCAAGATTTTGCCAATACTAAACCCCCCAGTGTGGATAATGCACTGGTGGTCATGCGTGCCAATAACATTTTGGTGGGCAGACCTATGGATGAAGGCGCTCCTAAGCCAGCAGATGAGAATGTGGCAGATGATTTGGCATCTGATGAAACTGACATGAGTGCTGGCGACGATGAGAGGGTAATTGATGAGGCAGAACAGGCATCAACAAGTGATGTTGGCGACGGTTTAAATGGTGTTGATGTTGATGAAGTATCATCAAAAACACAAAGCACGCTACCAGATGTGTTAATGCCTTTTATTGAGACTGCTAAGGCGACCACATATGAACCGATGGAAGTTGATGAGGACATTCGTGAGATTTATATTGAAGAGGCAGGCGAGGTCTTAGAGACCATCATTCCGCTTTTTGATAAATACCAAAGCAGTCCTGATAAAGGCACGCTGACCGATATCCGTCGGGGATTTCACACCCTAAAAGGCTCAGGACGCATGGTTGGGGCGTATGAATTGGGCGAGCTGGCTTGGTCGATTGAGAACATGCTAAACCGTGTCCTAGATGAGACCGTGCCGATGGATGCTGGCATGCAGGCACTCATCGGCGACGTGCTAGGTGAGTTTGATGCGTTGGTGTCCATCTTTGAGTCCAAAGCTGACGACTATCCCGCCAAGATAAAACTGTGGGAGGCGGTAGCTCATGCATACAGTAAAGGGCATGGTAAGGATTTTGACTATCGCATGTTGGATATGACTGATGGGTCGGATAAAAACACCGCTACCCAAAACGCCAATGCAGAAGACAGCGATGATATTGACAGAGCCGATGATGTCGCTTGGCAGTCGTTAGATGATGAAGTGTTGGGGTCTGAGCCTGTTTTGACAGAGTCATCAGTAGAAGATGAGTCAAGCCAAGACACCATCGATGACAAAACCACCCAACAGGCAGACCACACCCAAGATGATGAGACTGGCAAAAAAACCAAACCCACTCATGAAGCACTCAGCTTGGTGGAGCAAGCAGGTCAGCTCATGTCTAGCACCACGCCAAGCAGCCCTGTGGATGATGAAGAGGACATGCTGTGCCAAATCTTTATCGAAGAAGCCAGAGAGTTATTGGCAGAGGTAACAACATTTTTAAATGCACATGAAGCAGATAGCCAAACACCTGTGGATAATAACGTGGTGCGTGCATTTCATACTTTGCGTGGGGCATCAGGCTTGGCACCGCTGGTGGCGGTAGGCGAGGTGGGTGCCATCATCGAGCGTGGTTTGCAAAGTTTGCAACATCATGATGCACCGATGGGTAACAAACACAAACAAGCACTCAAAAATGCAGTGGCATTTATTGATGGCTATCTTGATGCGTACAATCAAACCGATGGTAATCTCATCACCGCCCAAGAGCTAGGAGAGCTGGCTGAGGACAAACAAGAAATCGAAGAGCTGATGCTCGATGAGAGTGATGTTTATCATGTAGAGAGCCTAATTGAAGGCATTGATGAACTGCTTGATGCTGAGCTTGAACTAGAAGGCATGAGTGCCAAAGAGCAAAATGTCATTTGCGATTATGCCAAAACACAGCTTGCTCAGATTGACATGCTCTCAGCACGCACGCACGATTTGCCAAAATTCCAAAGCCTGCTTGCATCCTTAAAGCCTGCCTATGAACTCATGGCAGAGCATGCCGACCAAGCCAAAGATGACAGCTTTATCGATGCCTTGCTTGCGGTGCACCATGAGTTGATTGGGCTGTTTGATGCCATGGCAGGTAGCATGGCATTGACGGTGGATAAGGCGGTTTTAAATAATCTAAGCACCATCACTTTGGAGCGAGAGAATTATTATCAAGAGCTGGGCAATACCCTAAAAGAGCAGTCCAAGACCGAAGAGAGCGCCGATTCGTCTGGAACAGCAAGCGATGAAGGGGCGTCACACTCTGATTCTCAAACAGCACCCATTCGTCTAGAAGTGATTGCCACAGATGATGAGCTGTTGGAAATCTTTTTGGATGAAGCGTTAGAGCTTGATGCTGAGGTGACAGAAGTTTTTGGGCAATGGCGAGATGATAAAGACAACCTTGACCACCTAAAAACCTTACAACGCCATTTGCATACCATCAAAGGCGGAGCCAGGCTGGCAGGCATCAGCAGTATTGGCGACCTAACTCACGAAGCAGAGAGTGTGTACGAACGCTTCACCAATAAGCAGATGACCGTCACTGACCCGTGGGTTCGCACCATGCAACGCGTGCAGGACGTATTGTCCTTGCAGTTGGATGCGGTCAAAAACACCAAGCAGTCTTTCTTTGCAGATAACACCATTGCTGATTTGCAGGCTTATTTGTCCGCAGGAGAAGTCCCAGAGGGGGCCATGATAGCCATTCCTGTGCTTGATGCCAAAAAAGAAGAGCAAGAAGCGGTTGCCACGCCAGAGATAACTGAAGTGCCACTTGATGAGACATCCAGATATCAGCATTTCATCAGCGAGTCATGGCAGGGCGTGTTGTCTGATAAAGACATCTTGGACGTGTTCTTAGAAGAGGCTAAGGAGCTTGCTGAGAGCAGTAGCGAGGACTTTGCGGCGTTTCGTAACAACACATCCGACGTGGTGAGCTTGCAGTCATTGCAACGTAAGCTACACACCATCAAAGGCGGGGCAAGAATGGTCTCTGCCAATGGTGTGGCTGATCTTGCCCATGAGATGGAGACGGTCTATGAAGAGCTGGGCAACCGCCGTCTGCCTGCCACACGAATGGTGGCAAACCTGCTTTTTGCATGTCATGACTGGATTACATCAGCGGTTGGACTGCTAGAACACAACTACAACCCACCACGCCCGACACCGTTGGTGGATGCCTTGCACCGTTTCATCAAAAACCCTGATGACCTAAACGAAGTGCCTGTGGTGTCGCTTGAAAAAGAAATTGATTTTATCAATGAATATCAAGCCTTCTTGGCAGCATCCAAAAACACCCGTGACATCAGTCGTATGCCACCCATGAAAGGCGTGTTTGGCGAAAGCGTGGACAGTAGCAGTAACAATGAGATGATTCGTATCTCAGCTCCCCTACTTGAACGCATGATTAACCTGTCAGGCGAGGCGGCGATTAACCGTGCTCGTATTGACATGAACCTTGCCAGCATCACAGGCAGTATCGAGGAGATGGGTGTTACGGTTCAGCGTCTGTTTGACCAGCTACGTCGTATGGATATTGAGCTAGAAGAGCAGATTATGGCACAGATTGATGATGGTACATTTGATGAGGACTTTGACCCCTTAGAAATGGACCAGTATTCATCACTCAACCAGTTGTCAAAATCACTCTCAGAGTCAGCATCGGACTTGCTAGACATTAAGGCGACCATGTTAGATAAGACTCGTGATGGCGAAAACTTATTGCTACAATTATCACGCACCCAAGCAGACTTACAAGACAGCTTGATGAATTCACGGATGGTGCCTTTTTCACGTCTGACCCCACGCTTACAACGCATCGTGCGTCAGACAGCGAGCGAGCTGGGCAAGAACGTGGAGCTGACGGTGATTAATGCCGATGATGAGATGGACAGAAGTATTCTTGATCGTATCACATCACCGCTAGAACACATGCTTCGTAACGCTGTTGACCATGGTGTTGAGATGCCCACCAAGCGTAGTGAGCTGGGCAAGCCACTAACAGGGCGTATCGTGTTGGAGGTCCTGCGTGAAGGGGGCGAGATGGTCATCTTGCTGTCTGATGATGGTTCGGGCGTGAATGTAGAGGCGGTGCGTAACAAAGCCATCAGCCAAGGTCTTATCCATCCCGATGAACAGCTTGCTGATAACGACATCATGCAGTATATCTTTAACGCAGGTCTGTCCACCACAAACAAAGTAACCCAAATCTCAGGGCGTGGCGTAGGCATGGACGTGGTGCGAACAGAGATTCGTCAGTTGGGTGGCTCGGTATCGGTAGAGTCGGAGTTTGGCAAGGGTTCTCGTTTTATCATCCGTGTGCCATTGACCGTGTCTATGTCAGATGCACTCATCGTGCGTGTGGCTGACCGCCAATACGCCATCCCACTGGTACAGATTGAGCGTGTGGTGCAGATGAATGCCACAGAACTGCTGGCTTATCATCAGTCGGGCAATAACACCATTAAGATTGATAACAAAAACTATCGTCTGCGTTATCTCAATGAAATTTTAACAGGCAGTTATTTTAATGAAATCATCTCAGGCGTGACTTTGCCCGTCATCATCATCAAGACTCAGACAGGGCAAGCCCTTGCCTTGCAGGTGGATGAGATTGTAGGTTCTCGTATTGAGATTGTGGTTAAGCCATTAGGTCGTCAACTCTCCAACCTATCGGGAATCTCAGCGGCAACCATTATGGGTGATGGTTCGGTCATGCTTATTCTTGACCTGTTGGCACTCATGCGTACCGCTCAGGCGAAACGAGAAAGCAAAGAGATGGAGCCTGTCGTCAGCCGTCGCCATCTCATCATGGTGGTGGACGACTCGGTAACGGTGCGTAAGGTAACGTCTCGTTTCTTAGAGCGTCAAGGCTTTGAGGTGATTGTTGCCAAAGATGGTGTTGATGCCATTGAGATTTTGCAAGACAACATGCCTGATTTGATGCTACTTGACATTGAAATGCCACGTATGGATGGCTTTGAAGTCGCAACGCAGGTGCGTCACAGCCCCCGTTTGAGTCATTTACCCATCATCATGATTACATCACGAACGGGCGAGAAGCACCGAGATCGTGCCTTTGAGATTGGCGTTAATGACTACATGGGTAAGCCGTTCCAAGAGGTGGAGTTGTTGGAGCGTATTGGCAAACTGCTGAACATTTAGCGGTTTGTTAATGAAAGATGATGGTGGGCAATGGAATCTAACAAAGATGTGTCAAAACAAAGGTCTTTGAGTGTGGCGGCACAGTATTGGCAAAATAAGCTCAATGCCACATGCCCTACTTGTCAGCACTCGAACGTTGATGACATTTGCTCCCATCAAACCATGCCATCTGATGAGCAAGTCAAAGATATTAAGGTCATCGTGGTGAGCGACCAACGTAGCCAGCGACTTGCTTTTGATGACGGGTTGCGTGAGGCGGGCTTTGATGTTATTGGCTGTTTTAGCACCGAACAGCTTGATGTGATGATAAAGTCAAAGCTGCCCAAAGGCATGGTGTGGTTGGTAGAGCCACCTTTGTCAGACGGGTTGCAGGCACTCATTGATGGTCATCAGCCACGCTTGATGTTGGTCGGTTTTCAAGAGGCTCCCAACCCAAAGCATGATGAGAGTTATAAAAAGTGGCAACGTTCATTGCTACGCCGTCTTTGTAATTCACTTGGCATGCCCATGATAAAGGCTACGGATAAAAAATCCACAGTCATCTCCCATGTGTCCGTACGTCCTTGGAAATATGTACTGTTTTTGGGGGCGTCCATGGGCGGGCCTGATGCTTTGAAGATATTTTTGGATAACATCTCTCCTGAGTTGCCACTTGCCGTTTTAATCGCACATCATTTTGACAAAGAGATGATTCATGGTTTGCCAAAGATACTTACCCGTAACAACGACTGGCGATGTCGAGTGATTGGCACCAGTCAGCGACTACAAACGGGGACTTGTTTGATTGCCCCGATTGAGCAACAAATCGTCTGCGACAGTGAGGGGCGGGTGATTTTGCTGGATAAGGCATGGGAGGGCGAGTATCAGCCGAGCATTAATCATCTCTTAAAAAACACCAGTGACGTGTATGGCAGTGAGCTGATTGGGATTATATTCTCTGGCATGGGTGATGATGGTTCTGCTCATCTCACCCAAATCGCCCAAAACAAAAGCCATCTGTGGGCTCAAAGCCCTGAGAGTAGTGGCTGTTCAAGCCAGCCCCAAGCTGTTATTGATTCAGGATTTTGCCAATTCTTTGGGACACCTTTAGAGCTTGCCAATCGCATCAATCACATGCTTCGTGGCTTTAAATATTCAGAATGACAAAGAGGATGCCAACTTATATTTGTTACCCCATTTTCAACTTTATATCACTCATTGATTTATCAAGGGCGAATAGGATTGACCCCTACAACCCAAAAATGATTATGGGACAATCAATAAGCTGCCGTTTTAGGTTGAGATTGAAGTATCTATTTGTGTTATCAGACATATCCACGGATGATGCTTGGCAAAACAGCATGATGCATGTATCAAAGATGATGTCATTATTTACCATTGATTGAGAATAGTTATGAGAAAAATCCAAAAACACCAGTTCGAGCCTGTGAGCTTGCTTACTGCCGAGCATGGCACCATTGAAGTGACTGCCATTCCTGCCATCGGTCAGCCTGATTGGCTGGTGCCAACCGCCCTTATCATGAGCGTGGATGAATACCATGAGCGAATCTGGACATATCTGTGGCGAGGTCAAGAGGTCTCGGTGTATCACCTGATTCCCAAAGACATCGAAGCGGACAAGCTCATCATCTTAGAGGGTAACTCAGATGTCCACCGTTTGGCACTGCAAACCGCAGGCGAGCTGACAACCAAACGGGTGCGTATCTCGGATGTGACGGACGTCACACTAAGCGATGAGGAGATTGCTAACATCCAGCTGTCTGTTCCCAATTTGCCCAATCGTGAGCAAAGACAGGAAAACTATCTGTATCAAGCGGTAACGCTAGATGGCGAGATGTATGTCGTGCCTGATTTGGACTTAATCGCTCACCGCTTGGTGGATTTGGATAGTTGATTTACCAAAAAACTACTTTTGTCCCCTATTTTTTACCAAAAACTTCGTTATAATAAAACGAAGTTTTTTATTTATGGGGAGACATCATGACCACGCCAGCCACGAGCCAGCCGACACGCCACACCGACAAATACAGCCTTGCCACTCGCATTTTTCATTGGGTGGGGGCATTACTCATTATCGTGGCATTTGTTATCATTAACATGGGCGATGAGTACATCAGCCTGCACAAATCCATTGGGGCGAGCTTTTTTATTTGGACGGTTTTGCGTATCATTAACCGCTTTATCGTCAAAGCTCCGCCACACCCGCCCATGCCCGTATGGCAGACGGCAGTGGCTCATCTGACCCATTTGGGCTTGTACGTTGCCATGCTTGCCATGCCTATCACAGGCATGCTCATGAGTATGTATGGCGGTCGGGGCGTGAGTGTGTTTGGGCTGTTTAGTTTCCCAAGCGTGGTGGGTATTGATAGAGAGATGGCAAAGGTGATGAACGGGCTACACACAGGGGCGGTGTTTTATGTGTTGGTGTTCCTAGTCATCGCTCACGTTGGTGGGGCGTTGTATCATCAGTTTGTGATGAAAGATAATTTGATAAGTCGCATGAAATAATAAAAACCCAGCTTAACGGCTGGGTTTTTGCGGTTTAGCTGTTCATCATCAGATATTCAAATGCCGACAGTCCTGCCTTGGAGCCTTCGCCCATCGCAATGTTAATCTGCTTATAAGGCACGGTGGTTACGTCCCCACAGGCAAACACGCCTGCCTTATTGGTGCGACATTTGGCATCAATCTCAATCTCGCCATGAGCGGTAACATCTACCAAATCCTTGACAACATCAGAGTTTGGCACCAGTCCGATTTGTACAAATACCGCATTTAAAGGCAGGGTTACATTCTCGCCCGACACTCGGTCTTGATAGATAAGGCTATCTACTTTACCGCCATTTGCCGTAATCTCTTGCGTGGCGGCGTTTTTGATAATCGTGATGTTGTCTTTGGCGTTTGCCTTGTCAATCAGAACTTGGTCGGCTCTGAGTTTATCGCCAAATTCCAACACGGTAACGTGCTGAACGATACCTGCCAAGTCCAACGCCGCTTCCACGCCCGAGTTACCGCCCCCGATGACCGCCACAGGCTTGCCCTTAAAGAATGGGCCATCGCAGTGTGGGCAGTACGCCACGCCGTTGCCGATGTTTTCATCTTCGCCTTTGACGCCAAGTTTACGCCATTTGGCTCCTGTGGCAATGATGAGCGTGCGTGAAGTCCAGCTTGCCCCTGTGTTTAGGGTAACTTGATAACCGCCTTTGACTTCTTCGATAGACGATACGCTCACGTGTTCTTTAACGGTGATGTTATACTCTTTGATGTGCGTGGCAAGGTTACTTGCCAAGGTATTGCCGTTGGTAAGCGGTATGGAAATCAAGTTTTCAATGTCTTGGGTGTCTTTGACTTGTCCGCCGATACGGTCGGCAACCAAAGCCACACGAAGCCCTTTACGAGCGGTATAAATCGCCGCCGCACTGCCTGCTGGCCCCCCGCCAATCACGGTAACGTCTTGGGTTTCAAGCTGTTCGGCTTGACCTTCGGCAATCAGGTCGGGGTACTCGGCTTGCAGTTTGTCAATGATACGGGCGGTATCTACTTTACCATTTAAAAATGGTTTGCCGTTTAAAAACACCGCAGGCACGCCTTGAATGTTATTTTTTTCAACAAGTTCTGGGAACACACCGCCGTCAATCATCTCGTTTTCAATGCCGTCATTTAACACGGCAAATTGGTTTAACGCTTGCACGACATCAGGGCAGTTATGGCATGATAGCGAGACAAAGGTTTGAAATTTAAGTGGTTTTTGAATGCGTTTGACAAGCTCTTGAATGCCTTCGTCTAGCTTCATGGTATGACCGCCAGCGTGCAAAATGGCAAGCAAGAGAGACGTAAACTCATGACCGCCAGGGATACCGCTAAACACAATGCCTGTATCACGGTTATCTGTGGCAATTTTAAAGCTCATGGGCGACAAATCGGTGTCCACGACTGTTTTGTCAAAGCCGATTTTGTCCGAAGTGCTGGCGATTTGCTCCAAAAAGTCCACCAATTCGGCACGTTTGGCGTGGTCGCCTTGTCCCAAAATCATCTGAATGGGGCGTTTCATGTTGGTGCTGTATGATTTGATGGCATCAAGTAAAGATTTGTCTAGCATGGTGTGTACCTATAAATTGCCTATGAATATGTTTAAATTACCTAGTATTATAAGGGCTATTTGATATTTAGAAAATTTAAACGTTTTTAATATTAAGTTTATAAAACTCAATTAATGCCAAAAAGAAAATTCATACAAAAAAGCACATAAAAAAGATAATTTTGCTTGCTTATACCGCCAATTCTTGCTAAGATAAAGCCATACCAAATGTAAGAATTTTTTAGATGTATATTTGGTAAATATCGCTAACCTATTGATATATTAGGAGTTTTTCATGTTTCCAGAATACCGTGAACTCATCACCAAACTAAAAACAGAAAACGATTTGCACTTTGTCAAACTCTTTGACGCTCATAACGAGCTTGATGAAGAGATTACCAATCTAGAAAATGACCCTGTCGCCCACAACAGCCGTGGCGAAGAAATCGAAGGGTTAAAACGCAAAAAATTGGCTCTAAAAGACGAGCTGTATCAATACCTACTTAGCAAAGCCTGATAAATGGCTATTTAAAATGATAAAAACACAGGTTGGACGACCTGTGTTTTTGTTTGGCTGTAATTTTTTGATGATAAAAAATCGCCCAACATATTGAGCGATTTTGTGATTTATCAAAATTAGCTGATGTTGCAACGAGCTTTTTCTTTGGTGGCAAAGTCTTCGATGAGCGTTTTCATCTTCTCAGGGGTAATGCTCTCTTGCATGGCGGTTTCTAGCTTTTGATTGGCTTCGCTCTGACTCATCTCTACCATCTTGGCTTGGTCTTCTTCGGTCATGATGATAGGCTCGCCATCAATGCTCTCACCACGAGCCAGTTTTTCTTGTTGTTCGGTGTATTTTAGCACCTTTTGACCGACTTCGCTTTCATAGAATTTATCTGCTTCTTGAATGCCTTCAACGCCAACAGCGTCCACAAGCATCTGCTTGCTGGTCTCATGATAGGTCGCTTCACCGTCTTTGGACATCAGACAAGCCCCTTGCTCTTCGGTGATGTCAGGATTGGTCTGTGCCAAATGCATGAGCGTGGACATTTGCAAGATTTTGTTCATCATGGCGATGCTTGGCGAGCCATCCAAATTGACACTGGCAGTCTCGGCAGGGGCAGTTTGGGTAGTCTCTGCGGTGTTGGCAGGCTGTTTGGCTGGGGCATCGGTCTTGTTACAAGCGGTCAGCAGGGTGGCAGAAACGGCAACTGCCAATAGGGTGCGGTAGAGTGTCATAAAATCATCTCGATGCTGTCAATGGAATGTCTAAAAATGAAGAGCAACAATTTTAACACACATTCACCAACTTGACCGATGTTTTTGTCATAAAATAAAAACCGCCTAACCTGATGGCTAAGCGGTTTGGGTTGTCTAAAATCTAAGAGTAACTATTAGATTAGATTTTGCCAACTAGGTCTAGGCTTGGCTTCAAGGTCTCTTGACCTGCTTCCCATGCGGCTGGGCAAACTTCGCCGTCATTTTCACGCACATATTGGGCGGCTTTGACTTTGCGAATCATGTCTTTGGCAGAGCGACCGATACCTAGGTCGTGAATCTCGGCAACTTTGATAAGACCGTCTGGGTCTACCAAGAAAGTACCACGCAATGCAGCATGCTCGTCTTCAATCATGATATTAAAGCCACGAGTGATTTTGCCAGTACCGTCGCCTAGCATTGGGTATTTTACTTTGCCGATGGCAGGAGATGAATCGTGCCATGCTTTGTGAACGAAGTGGCTGTCGGTAGAGACGGCATACACTTCTACGCCAAGACCTTGTAGCTCTTCGTAGTGGTCAGCCATGTCTTCAAGCTCGGTTGGGCAAACGAACGTAAAGTCGTGTGGGTAGAACATGAAGATAGACCATTTGCCTTTGGTGTCTTCTGATGAGATGGTTTTGAACTCACCGTTGACAAAAGCTTCGGTGGTAAATTCTGGAATTTGTTGGTTGATAATAGCAGTCATATTGTCACCTATGATTTGTTGTTAAAAATGTCAATGTGATGAGTGGTTGGAGCTTACTCATCAAAGGATAAAATCCTTAAAGTCATTACATGATAACAAAAATTAACGGTTTATCCAGTTAAAAGTTTTAAATAAAAGGTTTTGTTTTATCAAACTTAGGTGTAAAATAGCAGGTACGATTTTTTAAAATTAAGGAATGCGTGATGATTACCTTGCGTCAGTTAGAGTTCGCCCTTGCCGTTGCCAAACACAAGCATTTTAAACGTGCTGCCGAAGAGTGTAACATTTCCCAATCTGCCCTAAGTCTTGGCATTGCCGAGCTTGAAAAACAGCTAGACACGCAGATTTTTGAGCGTAATAACAAGCAGGTGCTTATCACGCCCATCGGCGAAGAGTTGTTGGAGCGAGCCCAGCGAGTGTTTAGCGAGATTAGCGACTTAACGACCCGAGCCCACAGCCATCAGTTGCCCCTTGCTTACCCGATGACGATAGGCATTATCCCGACCATCGCCCCGTATCTGCTTCCCAAAGTGTTGCCAATGCTCAAAGATAAGTACCCCCAGTTTGAGATTGCGGTGACCGAAAAACAGACCGAACGCCTGTTAGAGCAGGTGCGTTATGGGTATATTGATACCGCCATCTTGGCACTGCCTTATGCGGTTGATGGTCTGCATGCCTTTGAGTTTTGGGCGGAGAATTTTTATGCCATTTTCCCCAAAGACAGTAAGCAAGATAAGACAAGCATTTCAAGCACAGAGTTGTTTGAAAATGATGTGCTGTTACTGGGTGAGGGTCACTGTTTGACCGATCAGGTGCTGTCGGTTTGTACCATGAATAAAAACGAGCTAAAATCAGGCTTTTCGGACGCCAGTCTTAACACGCTCATTCAGATGGCAAAAGTGGGCATGGGGACAACCCTAGTACCTAAGATGGCGTTAGAGCAAATCGGCGATGACGTAACTGCCTTACCCCTAAATGAGACAGGACCACACAGACGACTCGCGTTCGTCACTCGCCTAAACTATGCACGGGTCAATGACGTCAAAATCCTAAGCGAGATTTTTAATGAAGCCTTAACCGCCCATGAAGCCAAAGGCTAAGCCAATTAGGGCTTACCTTTTAGCAAATTATGCCATGTCTGATAGTCAGGCATGGCTTTTTTGACTTCATGCCAAAAAGCAAGGCTGTGGTTGGGATGGATAAGATGGCACAGTTCATGCACAAAGACATATTCGGTGCAGGGGTAGGGATAGGCAGGCAGATAAGTGGATAGCCAAATGCAAGCTTCATGGGTGTTGCAACTGCCCCAGCGAGTGTGCATTTTCTTGGTGCGAATCTCATCGGCAAAGCGACCGACCACAGGTTGCCATGTGTCTGCTAGGGTGGGCAGGCGAGCTTTGAGTTCATGCTCATAGATGGCAAGTCGGCAGGCGTGGGGGTCTTGGCGTTGCTGTTTTGATAGCCTGATAGGGTGCTGTGTCAGATAGTCCGCCACATCAAAAGGCTCGCCCCACAGCTTGGGGTGGGCGTGGCTTGGACTGTGGTCGGTGTAGGTGTGTTTGCGTTTGTGGGCGTGAGCCATTGCCCATGCAGACTTGGACATGATAAGGCGGTGAATGTCATCATCGGACAGATGACGTGGCACGCTGACAGCAAAGCAGGGGCGAGCGCTTATGAATGTTAGGCGAAAATTGACGTTTTTGACGGCTTTTTTGTGGATGATGAGCGTGATGTCATGTTTGTCAAAATGGGCAGATAAATCGGTGTGGGGCATGGGTGGTGATGTATTGGGTTTAAAAATATTTTACACTCTACAAAATGAAAAAGTGCTACGGTTTCCGTTCGTGGTGAGTCTGTCGAACCATGACGGAAAATAGCTCAGGGCGAACAGTTTCCGTGGTAAAATTCAATTTTGTTAGCTGTAACATGATGGCTTTTAAAAAGAAAAATTAAAAAACAAAAAACAGGTCACATA
>NZ_JADFBZ010000028.1:0-36617 GCF_015223095.1 Moraxella sp. K127
TTAGAAAAAACTAATCGTTTTTGCATGAAAAATGGCTAAATCTTGTTTTGCACCGTCAAAATCCTTGTTGGTATTTTAATATCAACTGCGGACTTTTCCTTGAAAAATTTGCGATTTTTCTCATTTTTCATTGCAAATACAAAAGACAGGCACGCCCTAAATAAATATCCCCCATTTCCCCAAAAATTTGCTATCATACCCCAAACTTCTTTTTGGAAAAATCATGACCCACACGCCAATCATCACATCATTATTGGATAATGACTTATACAAATTTACCATGCTCCAAGCCATGCTTCACCAATTCCCCCAAACGCATGGCGTGTACCGCTTTCGCTGTCGCAACAACGACAAATTGGCGTTCCCCTTAGGCGAGATTAAGGACGATTTGGAGCATCAGCTTGACCTGCTTTGCACCCTAAAATTTAAGCAAGATGAGCTAGATTATTTGAGAAATTTGCGGTTTATTAAGCCTGATTTTGTGGATTATTTAGAATTATTTCAATTAAAACGCCGATTTATCAAGGTGTGGACGGATGATGAAAACCGCCTAAATATTGAGATTGAAGGGGCGATGATTCAGGCGATGTTTTTTGAAATTTTTGTGTTATCCATTGTCAATCAGCTCTATTACGAACGCCTAAATGACCCCAATGCCCTAACAGACGGGCAAAAACGCCTTGATGAAAAGGTACAAATTTTAAAACATTATGAAATGCTAGAACACTCAGACGTACACAATCCTGCCTTTGCCGTGGCGGATTTTGGCACACGTCGCCGTTATAGCCGAGACTGGCATTATCATGTGGTGCGGACGCTTGCCAAGGCATCGCCCAGTATTTTTCGGGGGACGAGCAACGTCTATCTTGCCAAAGAGCTGGGTTTAACGCCAATCGGCACCATGGCTCATGAGTTTATGCAAGCCTTTCAAGCCCTAGATGTGCGTTTGCGTGATAGCCAAAAGGCGGCGTTGGAGGCGTGGGTGCGTGAATATCGGGGCGATTTGGGCATTGCCTTGACGGACGTTGTGGGCATGGACGCATTTTTAAGAGATTTTGATTTGTATTTTGCCAAGCTCTTTGACGGACTTCGCCACGACTCAGGCGACCCGTACGAGTGGGGCGATAAGGCGATTGCTCATTATGAGAAGCTACGCATTGACCCCAAAACCAAAAGCCTGACGTTTAGCGACGGCTTGACACTCCAAAAGGCGTGGGATTTGCATGAATATTTTAAAACCCGTATCAAAACAGGCTTTGGTATCGGCACCAATCTCACCAACGACATGGGGCTAACCCAACTGAATATCGTGCTAAAACTTGTGGAATGCAACGGGCAACCTGTTGCCAAACTCTCCGACAGCCCTGGTAAGACGATGATTGACGATGATACGTATTTGGCGTATTTAAAGCAGGTGTTTGAAGTTAAAGAGTGATAAAAAAAGGGGTGTTATACCCCTTTTGTTTTTAAAATTTCTAAATGGCATTAAATAAAGACCTATTCGAAGAAACAGACGATTGAGATTGTTTGACATTGTTGATTTTTAATTGGAAAAATGTGCCTTTGTTTTTAAAATATTGAGTGGTTTTAAAAAATGACACCAAAAATATTTAAATTATCCTGTCAAGAAATTGAAAAACAATTTGGACAAGGAAATTTTGATGACGCCACAGAATATGTTTGGGATTTAATTTATCATTATTTTGGCAATAGTGATAAATTCATCATTAAAAATATTGATTTTGATGATAGTCATACCAACCCTTATTTTCATACTTTAAATATTGAAGTTTAAGGGATTGATAGTATTACGGCAGATTTAATTTTACAAGAATTAAATGAAAAAAGACTAACTTTTTAGCATTTGATAAAGCCAAAATAGAGTTTTAAAAATGTATCAACTGCAAACTAACGAAAGAACAGAAATATTTCATATTTCATCAATTTTAATTACTTGTGAAAAATATCATCAAAAATCAGCCTTTGTATTTTTTAAAAGTAAATTAAAGTGGTATCAGACTTATTTTGATGAAAATGTTCTTTTTATAGAATTGATTGAGAGAGATATTGACGATCATTTGAGTGATTTTAATGAAATTAAACAAATGGAAATTATGTGGCACAAAACACAAGATTTATTTTTAAAATATCAATTCAATCTTTTAATGTTTTTAGGTGAGGATTGCAAAGTTAATTTTAAGATTAAAGACGGTTATTTTTATTTATTCAATGATGAATAAACATTCACCATGAACAAAATAAAAAAATAGCATTTATTAGATAAATTTTCACAATGCTAGTGAGCATGATATACCATACTCTTGCCCCATAAAATTATCAAGAGCGGTTTTTATAGGATTATGCTATACTAATGCACCATCAATGGGTGCGTACGGCACGCCAATCATTTTAGCATTAAAATTAATAGGAAAATCATGACCACCTTAGACCCCAACTGGCAATCCGATGCCCTAGACCCGACTTTGGGATTTTTTGAAGAGACTTTGGCAATCCGTGGCGGTTATCATCGCACGGACGAGGGCGAGCATGGCGAGGCGATTTTTACGACCAGTAGCTATGTTTACAAGTCCGCCAAAGACGCCGCCGACCATTTTGACGGCACAAAAAAAGGCAATGTCTATTCACGCCACACCAATCCTACCGTGCGAGCCTTTGAAAGACGGCTTGCCCTGCTAGAAGGGGGCGAACGCTGTGTCGCTACCGCCAGTGGCATGGGGGCGATTTTGACCATGTGTTTGGCGTATCTAAAAGCAGGCGACCACTTGCTTTGTGCCAAGCAGTTGTTCGGCTCATCGGTTGCGTTGTTTGATACTTACTTTCGCTCGTTTGGCGTGGAGGTGAGCTATGTGGACTGTTTTGACAATGACGCATGGCAAAACGCCATTCAGCCAAACACCAGAGTTTTGTACTGTGAAAGCCCTTCCAATCCCTTAGCTCAAATTGCCGATTTGCGATTTTTGGCAAACCTTGCCCATGACAATGGGGCGATGCTTATCGTGGATAACTGCTTTGCCACCCCTGCCATTCAAAAGCCGTTGGAGCTTGGGGCGGACGTGGTGATTCATTCGGCGTCCAAGTACATTGACGGGCAAGGGCGTGTGCTTGGCGGAGCGTTGGTTGGCTCTGATGAGCTGATGGAAAAGGCGTTTGGCGTGGTGCGTACGGGGGGCATTAGCCTGTCGCCCTTTAATGCGTGGGTGCTGTTAAAGGGGCTTGAAACCCTATCAATCCGCATGAAAGCCCATTGCGACAATGCCAATCGGGTTGCCGAATTTTTATCAAACCACCCCAACGTCCAAAAAGTGCATTTTTCAGGGCTATCTGCCCACCCAAGCCACACGCTTGCCAAATCGCAACACACGCACTTAGACGTGCAAGGCGGAGCATTCGGGGCGATTATCGGCTTTGAAGTGGCGGACAAAGACAAGGCGTGGCACGTCATTGACAGCACACGGGTCATCAGCATTACCAACAACTTAGGCGATGCCAAGTCCACCATTACCCACCCTGCAAGCACCACCCATTTTCGCATGACGCCCGAGCAACGAGTGCAGGCGGGTGTGAATGACGGTCTGATTCGCCTATCGGTCGGGCTTGAAAATGTCAATGATATTATCAATGATTTAAAGCGTGGGCTTGATGAGTTGTAAAAACATGGGTCAGCCACGACTTTTGCCAAAATTGCAACAAAATATTACAAAGGAGCCATGTTTGCTTAGGGCGGGGCTGTTATCTTATGCTAAATTTATTTTTGAAAGTTAATTTATGAAAAAAATTCTTAAAGTTGTTGCCGTCGGTGGGCTGATGATGACTCTATGGCACAAAAAAGGGCAGGGCAAATCGCAGAGTGATATCACCACGTCCATCAGTCATGCTCGCCGTAGCCGTGGATGGCTCCCTGTCATTGGCTCGGCACTGTTGGTGGGGACAGCGGTCATGACTGCCCCTGCGTATGCCATGAGCGAGTCAGCGGTTCAGAGTTTTGCCAGTAGCCTAAATACTGCCGCCAATGCTCAAAATATCGGCATGGTTTCACGTCTTATCGATGATAATGCTGTCATTAGTTTGACACGCAAAGGCAATACCACTACCCTTGATAAAAATGGGTATTTGCAACTACTCCAAAAATCATGGGCAGGGGCGAGCGACTATCGTTATAGTATTAATGTGACAGATGTGGTCGTCACAGGCAATCAAGCCCGAGCCAATGTCGTTACTACAGAGAGCTGGACAAAAGATGGTCGTCGCATCACATTTAGAACACAATCCCGAGCGACCCTATCCTATGCAGGGGGCAACGCCATGCTACTGCGTGCGGTGTCTCAGGTGACGGTTGAGTGATTGCTAAATACGTCCAAGCCTGATTGTCCAAGCTGGACGGTAGATGGCGGATGGTTTGATGGACATGGCGAGCGTCATGCCTTTTGGCATTAACATATTTAGGTTTGATAGAATCGCCTTGATATATTATAATACAGATAAATTTTAATCATTGCTGAGTTTTCCCATGTCATTTTTTCGTAAAGCAGGATTGGCAAGTCATGTTGGATTGTTAAAACCTTTGACCATTGCCGTATCATCCACCTTGTTATTTGCCTGTGCCAACAATCAAGTTGCCACCAACACGAACAACGCACCGATTGTAACCGCACCTACCACACCCAGTATCCCAAGCACACCGGATGATGTCTATGCAGGCGTGCTTGACCAAGCAACCCTAGATGAGTTAGAAGACCTACTTCAAGCCACGGACATGACCATGGTAGAAGGCGATGCCTTGACTGTACAGCGTTATGGCGATTTGTGGGATAGAGTGCGTCGTGGCTATCGCATGAGCGAGATAAATAATGGACGCATTGAAGCCCAAAAATCATGGTTTTATAGCCGTCAAGACTACATCAATCGTCTGACCGCCCGTACATCCCGTTACCTACACCATACCGTAACCGAAGCAGAGCGTCGTGGCATTCCAACCGAGCTTGCTCTACTGCCCATCATTGAAAGCTCCTACGATCCATCAGCGACATCCAACGCAGCGGCGGCAGGTTTGTGGCAGTTTATCCCCAGTACAGGGCGTATTTATGGTCTCAACCAAAGCACCACTTATGATGGTCGTCGTGACATCATCGAATCCACCCGAGCGGCGTATGACTTTTTGACCAGTCTGTATAACCAGTTCGGTTCTTGGGAGCTTGCTTTGGCGGCTTATAACGCAGGGCCGGGACGAGTTCAAAGAGCCATCGATGCCAACCGCAATGCAGGTCTGCCAACCGATTATTGGTCGCTACGCCTGCCGACAGAGACCATGAACTATGTGCCACGCTTTATGGCGGTCGCTCAAATTGTCAAAAACCCCCAAAGCTATGGCGTGTATCTGCCCGCTATTGCTAACCACAGCCATTTTAGAGCCGTGCCTGCCAACTTTGGTGTCAGTCTATATGATGTGTCAAGCGTGACGGGTGTGCCGGTTGATGAGCTAAGACTGCTCAACCCATCGCTCATCAATTTTAGCGTGGATGCCAGTGGACCGGGGCGTGTGATTATTCCCAACAGCGTACCAAACAGTGCTGATGCAAGGCTTAGAGACTTGCAGGGCATGGGCTATGGGGCTTCTACCTATGTGGCAAGCAATTATGTACAGCCAAACATGGGCGTACAAAACCCCAACTCAGGCAAAGAGCTGGCATCTGCCAATACCCTACCAGCCACAGGGGCGGGCATCACGGCTAATAACAGTATCATCCAAGAGCCACCGCTTACCCAAGAAGAGCGTGACTTTATCGCCGCCCAGATTCAAGCAAACAGCACAGAAAACGTCCAACCAATTGCCCTTGATGGTAATATTGAGCTAAATGCGGTGCAAACTCAGCAGTCTGTGCTTGAAGCTCGTGGTGAGACAAAAAGCCTAAGCTATAACGCCCCAACAGGAGCGGGTACGCCTGCGGTCACATCATCGCCAAACACAGCATACACTCCACCTGTTACTACCCCCATTACCCCAGCTCCCACGCAGGCACAAGCCCCTGCCAGAGCAGAGCGTTACAAGGTCGTGGCGGGCGATACATTGACAGGCATTGCAGCAGCTCACGGGCTAAGTGTCAGTCAGTTGGCAAGCTATAATGGCATTCCTGCAAACACCCAAGTCAAGACAGGACAACGCCTGTGGCTCATCCCTGGTAAAGTCAGCACGGTCGCCAAAGACACCGCCAAGCCAGCAGCCAAGACCAGTACGCATACCGTCCAGTCGGGCGAGAGCCTGACTTCGGTGGCAAGAAAATACAACATGAGTGTGCAGGATTTGGCGGCACTCAATGGTTTGTCGGTCACCGATGGCATTTTGATTAATCAAAAGCTAAAAGTATCAGGCACGCCAGTCAAGTCAAGCAGTAACACAAGCTCATCAAGCGGGTCATCGAGCAGTGCTAATACTGGCACCTACAAAGTCCAGTCGGGCGATACGCTGACTGCCATCGCCAGAAAACTGGGCGTGAGCAATGCTGACATCGCTGCATTAAATAGCTTTAATGCCAACTCGCCACTTATCGCAGGACAGACGATAAAAGTACCTGCCACCAACGCCCAAGTGGAACGTAAGCTAAACAACCAATCGGTAAAATACACCGTCCAATCAGGCGATAGCCTAACATCGGTGGCAAATAAATATGGCATTAGTGTGGATGAGCTTGCTGCTGCTAATAGCCTATCAAGAACAGCAGGACTGATTCGTGGCAAAACCATTACCATTCCTGCGGCAGGCACGGTAAATACCAGCAGTAGAAACACCGCTCAAAGTAATCGCAATGACAGCTCAAACACCGCTCGTGGCAATGTCATCAAATCCACCGAAAGCTACACAGTAAAAGCGGGTGATAACTTAACAGTACTTGCCAATAGATATGGCGTGTCAGTACGGGATTTGGCGGCGACCAACAAACTGTCTGCCAATGCTCAGCTACAACGGGGGCAGACACTCCAAGTGCCAAAATTGACTGATACTTATAAAGTTAAGTCAGGCGACAGCCTTAACTCTGTGGCAAGAAAATTTGGCATTAGTGTGGCAGAGCTTGCCAAGATGAATAATCTAAGCACTAACGCACAGCTCAAAATCAACCAAACCTTGATTGTGCCACACAAATAATCAGCCCAAACAAAACCCCATCTTGAAATTAAGATGGGGTTTTATGTTGTCAAAGGGGTTTAGAATAAAACCGCCATCGTTTTTAATGGCGGTTTTGCATTTTATTTGGCTTTTGCCAATGCCTGATTTAAATCCGCCTTAATGTCATCAATATGCTCAATGCCGATAGACAGGCGAATCATGTCTTCGCTCACGCCTGCTTTGGCAAGTTCTTCATCATTGAGCTGGCGGTGTGTGGTCGTGGCGGGGTGGCAGGCGAGCGACTTAGCATCGCCAATATTGACAAGGCGAGTGATAAGCTCTA
This sequence comes from Moraxella sp. K127, assembly GCF_015223095.1. Taxonomy (NCBI): domain Bacteria; kingdom Pseudomonadati; phylum Pseudomonadota; class Gammaproteobacteria; order Moraxellales; family Moraxellaceae; genus Moraxella; species Moraxella sp. K127. The sequence goes on from NZ_JADFBZ010000028.1 coordinate 7,464, forward strand.
AGGCATCGATAAATTTCGCCCCTGCTTCTCGCCCGCCTTTTACTCCAAAGGTCAAAATCGCTGACGGCTTGCCCTTATAGTACTTTTGTGCCAAGTCATGCTCAGGGTGCGTGTCTAGCCCTGCATATTTGACCCAAGCGACTTGCTCATGGCTTTGTAAAAACTTCGCCACCGCCAAGGCATTGTCGCAATGTCGCTCCATGCGTAGGGCAAGCGTTTCAAGCCCGAGCATGATTTGCCATGCGTTCATGGGCGACAGGCACGCCCCTGTGTTGCGAAGTGGGGCGACACGAGCTCGGGCAATAAACGCCATATTGCCCATGGCTTCGGCAAAGTTTACGCCATGATAGCTGACATCAGGGGTGTTGAGTAGTGGAAAACGCTCTTTTTGGCTTGCCCAGTCAAAGCGACCGCCGTCAATGATGATGCCGCCCACGCTCGTGCCAGAACCGCTGGCGTATTTGGTCAAAGAATGCACCACGATGTCCGCCCCATGCTCAAAGGGCTTACATAGGATTGGCGTGGCGACTGTGTTGTCAATGACCACAGGCACGCCCCTACTATGGGCAAGCTCGCTGATTTTGGCGATGTCTAGGATATTGCCCAGTGGGTTGCCAATACTCTCACCAAAGACTAGCTTGGTCTTATCATCAATCAAATCAAGTAAGCTCTCAGGGTTATTATAATCAAAAAAACGCACTTCAATGCCTTGACGGGGTAAGGTGTGGGCAAAGAGATTGTAAGTACCGCCATACAAGGTAGGGACCGACACGATGTTATCGCCTGCTTCACAGAGTGCCTGAATGGTGTAGGTAATGGCGGACATGCCAGACGCCACACACAGCCCTGCCACACCGCCTTCTAAGGCACTCATGCGAGCTTCTAGCACGGCATTGGTTGGGTTCATGATACGGGTGTAGATGTTGCCCGCCACTTTTAAATCAAACAAATCCGCCCCGTGTTGAGTGTTGTCAAAGGCATAAGAGCTGGTCTGATAAATCGGTACAGCAACGGCTTTGGTCGTGGGGTCAATCTCATACCCTGCATGAATGGCAAGGGTTTCGGGGTGATGAGTGTGGGTCATGGCGTTGTCCTTTTGCAATAAAATAGCCGTTAGATTGTAACAAATTGGGCGGATTATGGCAATTAAGATTTGGCTTTTTTAATGGCAGGTTTTGGGTCAGTCAAACCCAACGCTCCACCTGCAATCGCCCACAGATACAGACTTGCCACCGAGTTGTAGGGGGCGAACCGTCTTTGATATTTGGCAAAAAGTTTTGGCGTGATTTCACGATGACGATACAACATTCTAAGCCCACGCACAATCGCCAAATCATGCTGACTTAGCACGTCCATGCGATTTAGGCTAAAAATCATCAGCATTTGTGCCGTCCATTCACCCACGCCTTTAAAGGCAACAAGCACCTGTTTTATCTCATCATCGCTCATCGTGTGCAGGCTATCCAAATCAAGCTGATTGTCCAAAATATCGCACGCAATGCCTTGAATATAGCCCACCTTGCGATACGATATGCCAATGCCTTGTAAGTCATCAGCCGATAAGCTAGCAAGGGCGGGCGGGGTGATGTCAGTCAAATTTGTCAAGCGTTGCCACACGGTTTGGGCGGCGGAACTAGAAATCTGCTGACCGATGATTGCCCGTATCAGCTCGCTAAAAATATCGGGATTTATCGGGCGGTCAATGTGTCCGATTGTTTCAATCGCCATTGCCATTTTAGGGCAACGACTGGCTAAATAATCGGTATGAGAGTTGTTGTATTGGAAAGTTTGCATGGGGTTTCTTTTTAAATTTAAACGCTATATTAGCACAAATCTTTATTTTTCAGATATTTATCAATGGCAAGTTCAACGGTCTTTTTGGTAAAGGCTTGAATGGTTGGCACAACCGAACCACGAGAACCACCAAAATTTAGCGTTTTGATGTCATATTTTTTAATAAAATCAATGAGATAATCAGACGCTACTTCTACCGAAAACACGTTCATATCAATAAGCAAATATGGTTTATGTTGGCTAATACACGTTTTTAGGGTCAATTCTGTGCCACTTTTTGGGGTGATTTGGGCGTGGTAAATAATCACGGTGGCATCACTGTCTATCACGTTTTGGCGAGTGCGTTTGCGATAGCCTGCACCCATTAGGGGCGTGAGTGGATAGTTGTCATCAATGATACCGTCTTCGGCTCGCCTGTCTTCGGGGCAATACCCACCGCACGGCATACCGCGAGATAACGCACCGTCCAACGCACCCCTATCCACGCCTGTTTGTCCGCCTGAGATGATTTTTGGGAAAGTCATGGTGTGCCTTAAAAATTAACCGCCATTATCTCTAATAGCGGTTAATTTTGATGTTTTTATGAGCAAATTACAACTCTTGCAATTTATACACATTAAACGGCAAGGTTGTCTCATAAGCTTCACACACCGCACGCCCTGCGTTCAGCGTGGTTGCGATAAGCACTTTGTTTTGCAAGGCTTCACGGCGGATTGGGAAGGAATCTTCTAACGCCTGTTTACCTTCGGTTGTGTTAATGGCAAGATGAATTTGACCGTTTTTCATCATATCCACGATGTGCGGACGACCTTCGCTCACCTTATTGACACGCTCGCACGCCACGCCAGCGTCCGTAAGTACGTCATGCGTACCGCCTGTGGCAACGATGTTAAAGCCAAAGCCTGCCAGACGTTTTGCCACGTCCACCACGCCTGCTTTATCGCTATCACGCACCGAGATAAAGACGGTTTTGGTTTCACCGTCCTGTGGTAAGCCTGTCAAGCGGTCGCCACTGCCCAGCGTTGCCTTATAATACGCCTCGCCAAAGGTCTGACCCACGCCCATGACCTCGCCTGTGGATTTCATTTCAGGGCCCAAAATGGGGTCTACGCCTTGGAATTTGGCAAAGGGGAATACCGCTTCTTTGACCGAGAAATGCTTTGGCACAATCTCGCTGACAAAGTTCTGCTCCGCCAACGTCTGCCCTGCCATACAGCGAGCGGCGACTTTTGCCAAAGACGTGCCGATACATTTTGAGACAAATGGCACGGTTCGGCTTGCTCTCGGGTTCACTTCTAGGATATAAATCTCATCGCCTTTTACGGCAAATTGCACGTTCATGAGCCCTACCACGCCAAGCTCTTTTGCCATGGCAATGGTTTGTCGTCTCATCTCGTCTTGAATGTCTTGCCCTAGCGAATAAGGCGGAATGGAACACGCTGAGTCGCCTGAGTGAACACCTGCTTGCTCAATGTGTTGCATGATACCGCCAATTACCACGTCTTTGCCGTCCGACACGCAGTCCACGTCCACCTCAATGGCATCGTCCAAGAAACGGTCAAGCAGGACAGGGGCTTCATTAGACGCTTGCACCGCCTCACGCAGGTAGCGTTTTAGTTCGTCTTCATTATAGACAATCTCCATGGCACGACCACCAAGCACATAGGACGGACGCACAACCAAAGGATAGCCGACTTTTACCGCCTCACGAATGCCTTCTTCTGATGATTTGACAATGCTGTTATTGGGCTGTCTTAGGTTTAGCTTGTTAATCATCTGCTGGAAACGCTCACGGTCTTCGGCACGGTCAATCGCATCAGGGCTTGTGCCGATGATAGGCACACCAGCTTCTTCTAGGCTACGGGCAAGTTTAAGTGGCGTTTGACCACCATATTGCACAATCACGCCCTTAGGATTTTCGGTGCGGACGATTTCTAGCACATCTTCTAGGGTAATCGGCTCAAAATACAAGCGGTCTGACGTGTCATAGTCGGTTGAGACGGTTTCTGGGTTACAGTTTACCATAATGGTCTCGTAGCCGTCTTCACGCATGGCAAGGGCGGCATGAACACAGCAGTAATCAAACTCAATGCCTTGTCCGATACGGTTTGGACCTCCGCCGATGACCATGATTTTGTCTTTGTCGGTTGGGCATGCCTCGCACTCGTCATCATAGCTTGAATACATATAGGCGGTATTGGACGCAAATTCGCCTGCACAGGTGTCCACTCGTTTATAAATCGGATATACGCCCAAATTCCAACGCTGTTTGCGGAACTGCTTTTGGCTAATGCCCATAAGATTGGCAATGCGTAAATCGCTCATGCCCTTACGCTTAAAGGTGCGGATATTCTCGGCAGTCAAATCGCCAAAGCCTAAGGTTTTGATTTCATTTTCGGTTTTGATGATGTCTTCAATTTGCACCAAGAACCAACGGTCAATCTTCGTCAATTCAAACACTTCATCAAGGCTAAATCCATGACGAAACGCTTCGGCAAGATAAAAAATGCGTTCAGGCGTGGGAATGCTTAGGCGGTTTTTAATCTCAGAAACAATGGCATTTGCCGATTTGTTTTCCAAATTCATCACTTCATCAAAGCCTGTCGCCCCTGTTTCAAGCCCACGCAGTGCCTTTTGCATGGATTCTTGAAAATTGCGACCGATTGCCATAACTTCACCGACTGACTTCATTTGTGTGGTTAGCACAGGTTCAGCTTGGGGGAATTTTTCAAAGTTAAAGCGTGGAATTTTGGTAACGACATAATCAATGGACGGCTCAAAAGACGCAGGGGTAACACCGCCTGTAATGTCATTTTTTAGCTCGTCAAGCGTGTAACCGACCGCCAATTTGGCAGCGATTTTGGCAATCGGAAAACCTGTCGCCTTGGACGCTAACGCTGATGAACGGCTCACACGGGGGTTCATTTCAATGACGACCATGCGACCGTCTTTGGGGTTGATACCAAACTGTACGTTGGAGCCACCCGTCTCTACGCCAATCTCACGCAAGACAGCGATAGAGGCGTTACGCATGAGCTGATATTCTTTATCGGTCAAAGTCTGAGCAGGGGCAACGGTGATTGAGTCGCCTGTATGCACGCCCATGGGGTCAAAGTTTTCAATGGAGCAGACGATGATACAGTTGTCGTTTTTGTCTCGCACGACTTCCATTTCATACTCTTTCCAGCCGATAAGGCTCTCATCAATCAATAGCTGATGCGTGGGCGATAAGTCAAAACCACGCTGACAAATCTCCAAAAACTCTTCTTTATTATAGGCAATACCGCCCCCACTTCCGCCCATGGTAAAAGACGGGCGGATAATGACAGGAAAACCAAAACGAGATTGGATTTCTAAGGCTTGCTCCATGGTCTCGGCAATGTCGGCTTTGGGGCATTCAAGACCGATTTTTTTCATCGCCTTGTCAAATAGGTTGCGGTCTTCGGCTTTTTCAATGGCTTCTTTGGTCGCCCCAATCAGCTCACAACCGTACTGTTTTAGCACGCCGTTTGCATCTAGTGCCAACGCACAGTTCAATGCCGTCTGTCCGCCCATGGTCGGTAGCACCGCATCAGGGCGTTCTTTTTCAATGATTTTGGCAACCGTCTGCCAAGTAATCGGCTCAATGTAAGTGGCGTCCGCCATAGACGGGTCGGTCATGATTGTGGCGGGGTTTGAGTTCACCAAAATCACTCGGTAGCCTTCTTCTTTTAAGGCTTTACACGCCTGAGCCCCTGAATAGTCAAATTCACAGGCTTGTCCGATGACAATGGGGCCTGCCCCGATGATAAGAATGGATTTAATGTCGGTACGCTTTGGCATGGTGTCTCTCTTTGTTGATAAATTTTTTGATTGATAAAATGGGTTAAAAAAGTGTTGCCATCGCTTGCTCTTCTTGGCGGATACGCTTAAATAAGACCAGCAAATAAATGGGCAAGCCAATCAATAACACATACCACGCTTGACATAATAAGGCGATGCCAATCAGTTCGGGTATGATGTTTAAAAAATAATTGGGGTGGCGAAATGTTTTAAATAACCACGAACGATTAATTTGATGTTCTGGCAAAATATAGATTTTAACCGTCCAAATCTCCCCTAACTGCTTGATAATCAACGCCAATATCACAAATGAAGCCGTCACCATCAGCGTACCAATCAAGGATATGCCATTAAAAGCAGTGTCAGAAAACCATACCGAGATAAAACATGCCAAATAATAAAGGGTATGAACCAGCGCAAGCACCGTGGAATTGGTTTTTCCGTATTGTGTCGCCCCTTTGGCAATCAAGGCTTTTTCATGTTTAATGGAGACGGCTAAAAATAACAGTCTGATGATAAAAAATAGGATTAAGATGCTTAAAATCATTGTCATTGATGTTTTTCCATTGAAATTGAAATGAATATAAATTGGGTTTATGAGGTTTTTAATTAATGATGTTTTAGACCATCATGTTACACTCTACAAAACGAAAAAGTGCTACGGTTTCCGTTCGTGGTGAGCTAAGTCAAACCATCATGGAAAACCACCCGCAGGCATAGCTCAGGGCGAACGGCTTCCGTGGTAAAATTCAATTTTGTTAGCTGTATATAAACAATTCTCATAAGTCCACGCCACAATCTTGTTATCATCATTGCTTTTATAAAATGCTGATAATAATGTGTGCCATACGTAACCATTTACTTACACACGAGTACCAACTTAAAATCACTGTTTGATGATAAAATAAATTGCCATGCATTTTTTAGATTTAACAGCACTTGCATGTCATGGGTTGAAATGCCGCTCACACTCATGCCATCAATAATGGTTTTGGTCTGGGGAAAGTGGTATTGACATTTTCCAAGCGTGACATGCTGTGAATGACTTCCACGATATTTTTACGAGCCAAAAAACGATTTTGTTCAAGGGTTAGGTTGAATTTGTCAGTAAATATGATGGGCATATTCATTCAAAAAAATCTTCATCAATTTCACAAATTTCAAGTACTTCTTTAACTTGAATGCCCACTTTATATTTAATCATCAAACCAACCAGCTCTTGCCCATCAATCAGGACAATCTTGCCCAATAATTTTTGAGAAAATCCTTGGGCGGATTTGGTAAATGATGATGTGGTGATAAACACACCCCGTTCCACACCATTGCCCTGTAATGCTCCTGAAAAGGATTGTAATTCTTTTGAACCAATCATGTTATCACTGGCATATCTTTTGGCTTGAATGTAGATATTTTGAATGCCTAATGGGTCTTGTTTGATGACCCCATCAATGCCACCATCGTATGATTTGCCAGTATGTTCAAACAAGTTTTCTTTACCACCATATCCCATGGCAAGCAATAACTTTAATACTGATTTTTCAAAAAATAAAGGCGTGCCTTGTTGCAATTTATTTAACAGTTCAACCGAAATTTCTGTTTCAAGATTTTTAATGGCATTTTTAGCTTGGGCTTCAAAATCCATGTCATCATTATCATCAATTTTAATGGCGGATTTGTCTGATGATTTTTCTTTATGTTTAATTTCTGCTCTACTTTTTAAATAACTTTTCCAATCAGGTAAATCAGCTTCATCATATAGTTTCTCACTAATTTCTGTTTTATCTTGCCAAAGCTGTGCCATTTTTAAACCAATGGGTGTGATTTGATAAGTGGCTTTACTGATGCGATTTAAAATGCCTGCTTTGGTTAAAGAGGTGATTGACCAAGCGATGGCATTTTCCACTTTTGGCTGACCATGATTAAAGCGTAGGGTCAAAATTTCATCAGAAAATTCCCCCAATTGAATGACGCCTTGATAAATCTCTTGGCGTTTACGAACTTTATTATCGCTCATTAACTTTAAGGTTAAAGCACGGCATTTATCACGGTATTCACGATTATTAAAATTCATAACAGCTTTCCAGAAGAGCAAGTTATTTTAGATGGTGCGTTTCACAAACCAAATGCACCCAATTTATGCCTTCGCCTTTTGCATCTCCATAATAAATCTATCAAACAGCACCGAACAATCATGTGGGCCGGGGCTGGCTTCTGGGTGTCCTTGAAAACTAAATGCAGGGCGGTCGGTACGCTCAATGCCTTGATTGGTGCCGTCAAACAGCGAACGGTGCGTGGCTCGTAGCGTGGCAGGTAGGGTGCTTTCGTCCACACAAAAGCCGTGGTTTTGGGAGGTAATCATCACCGTGCCATTGTCCAAATCCTGCACAGGGTGGTTCGCCCCATGATGACCATGCCCCATTTTCATGGTTTTAGCACCGCTAGCGAGTGCCAACAGCTGATGACCCAAACAAATGCCAAACACAGGGATTTTACTGGTTTCAATAATGGTGCGAATGCTGTCAATGGCATAATCACACGCAGACGGGTCGCCCGGGCCATTGGATAGGAAAATGCCGTCTGGGTTCATGTCCAGCACGTCTTTGGCAAGGGTTTGGGCAGGGACGACCGTTAGGCGACAGCCCCTATCGGCAAGCATACGCAAAATGTTGGTTTTTACGCCATAATCATAGGCGACAACGTGGTATTTTAGTTCAGGCTCGGTAAAGCCCACGCCCAGCTCCCACGAGCCTTGCGTCCATGTAAAGCCGTCTTTATCACAGTATTCTTTTGCCAAATCAAGTCCGTTCATGTCAGGGGCGTTTTTGGCAAGTTCTAAGGCTCTCTCCACATCATCGCCCACAACGATTGCCCCATTTTGAGCCCCTTTTTCACGCAAGATACGGGTCAGTTTACGAGTGTCAATATCGCCAATTGCCACGACATTGTGTTTGATAAGGTATTCAGACAGCGACATCTCGCTTCTAAAATTACTGTGAAGCAATGGCAAATCACGGATAATCAGACCGCTCGCCCACACCTTGTGAATGCGTCCAGACTCGGTGTCTTCTTCATTACAGCCTGTGTTGCCGATGTGCGGATAGGTCAGCGTAACCATTTGTTTGGCGTAGCTTGGGTCGGTCAAAATCTCTTGGTAGCCTGTCATGGCGGTGTTAAAGACGACTTCGCCGACCGTCTCACCGTCCGCCCCAATGCTAACACCATGAAAAATTGTACCGTCTTGTAGGGCTAAAATGGCTTTTTTGGTCATGACACGCTCCAATTGGAAAAAATAAATTATAGAGTTATAAAGATATAAAAATTTTGGTTTTTGGCAAATTTTAGACAAAATTTTTTGGCAAAACTGCCACAAGCTAAAATTTAGACACAAAAAAGCGAATGATTAAAAATAAACTCAACTTTGCTCAAATAAGGGGCAAAAGTAAAGTTGTATTTTCATAATCACTCGCTTGTCGTAGATTTTGTTTATTATATACAAAAAAACAACTTTTTTCTACTACTTTTTATAAATTTTTATGTGTTGGGCGGTTGTGGTTTTTGGGGTAAATGGCGTTTTATTTTGTACAAACCCCAATCTTGGGCGAATTGCAATTCGCCCCTACCATGCCAATTTTAACATGATTTTTGCCATGCCACATTTAACCATATTGATTTAACAACTCATCAAAATTTTGGCTCGTGATACGTCCTATCTCATCAGGCGTTTTACCAAAAATATCTGCCAGAGCCTTTGCCACATACGGCACAAAAGACGGCTCATTATCACGCCCACGCTTTGGCACAGGGGCGAGATAGGGGCTGTCGGTTTCTATCAAAAGGCGGTCAAGGGGCAATTTTTTGGCAACGTCTTGTAATTCCACCGATTTTTTAAAACTGACAATCCCTGAAAATGAGATGTATAACCCCATGTCAAGGGCGGTTTTGGCAAAGGCATAATCTTCGGTAAAGCAGTGGATAATGCCGTGTTCGCACTTTTCGGCTTTTAATAGGTCAAGCGTGTCGTGATAGGCGTTACGGGTGTGGACGATGATTGGTTTTTTTAGGGTTTGGCTTGCGTGAATGTGCGTGGCAAAGCTGTATTTTTGCTCGCTCTTTTTGGTGTCGTCCCAATGATAATCTAGCCCCGTCTCGCCAAACGCCCATACCTTGTCATCATTTAACCGCACAAAGTCGTCCACACTCACCGCCTTTAAAATCGCCTTGTCTTGGCAAGGGTGCAAGCCAATACTCATGCCGATGTTGTCATTGGATAAATCTACCCACTGCCTGATGTCGTCAATCTCGCCAAATTCACAGCAAATTGCCATGATACGGCTGACGTTCATCTCTTTTAGGTTGGCAAGTAGGGCGGGTTTGTCGTGTTGGTAAGTGTCTAAATAGGTCAAATGGGCGTGGGTGTCGGTGTACATATTACTGTTCTTTTTGGTGTTGTTAAGTTATGTTGAATCGTGAGCGGTTAAATTAACATTGATTTGTGATGATAGGGTGGTTGTATGAATATGAATTTGTGTTGGGTGTGGCAATAAGTTATTTTGCCAAAATTGGCTGTTTTGATGAGTTATGCAAATTTGTCATGGTGTGTATTTTATCATTACCACCCCCAAAAAAGCAATTTTTGCCATCAACTTGTGCCAAATGATGCCCATCTGCTATAGATTTTTCTCAATAACCTTTTAAATTTTTATAAAAAGATGAAAAATTAATCAAGTTAGCATGGTTTTTGCAACATATTATGATTAATTTTTAATTAATTTGAACAATAGTTAAACAAATTTTAATCATTACCATCTGTTACACAGCGTTTACAAAAAGAGTGACGATTGTATCCTTTTTGGCGACCAATAAAACTTAACAGAGTTTTTTTGTATTAGACTTCTTTCCAAACCCTGATTTTTATGGATTTTTAAAACTTCAACCCCAATACTTATAAGGGTTTATTTTTAGTTTGGAAAGAGATTTATTAAAATATTGTTTGATTTAAAATATCATTTAATTTTTTTAAACATTGATACATTGTAACGAACCATGCCGATGATGCTAAGCGACATGCTGGGTCATCGGTACTTTTGTTATTGGTTGTTACTGGTGTGATGTCTCAACAAAAACGCTCAAATAGGAGGCGTGATGAAAATTACCCTAAACCCCATTAAGATTGCCATCTGTGCATTGGCAGTAGGCATGACACTGTCTGCTCATGCTGTTCGTATCGTGGATAATGAAAACACCAAGGCAGTCGGGCATGTCAAATGGCACAAAGAAAAAAGCGTGAATACAAACGATGTCATGAACGCACATGTGCCTGATAATGCGGTGAACGTGGTATTTATTCGTCAAGCCGACCAAGACCCCTTGCAGACCAGTGCCAATATTGCCATTAATGACCGCTTTCAGGTGAGCATCCAGCCGGGGAATTTTAGTCAAGTATATTCTTGCTCAGGCATTAACCAGCTTAGCTCTGCGGTTACGGGTGCTAAGCATAATGACCTATTGGCAAACCTACAAACACATTATCTATCAGTAGGTCAAACATACTATTTTTATGTAGAAGTAGATGATAATGCCCGCTCTACCATCAAGCAGATTGATGACACCAGTGCTAAGAGCCTGCTAGAACACACCAGATTGCAAACCCACCAAATCAGCCGTGTGGTTCCTAACTGCCCAGCACCTGCCCCTGCTCCCATACCCGCTCCTGCGGTTGTCAAACCTGCCCCTGTATCTGTGGCAACTACCGCCAAACAAACTCGCTCCATCGAGCTTGCGGTGCTGTTTGACACTGATAAGTCAGTTGTAAAATCCCAATATCATGACAAAATCAAAGAAGCAGCTGACTTTTTGGCAAGCCATCCAAATGCCACCGTGGTCATCGAAGGTCATACTGACAGCCGAGCCAGCGAGCCTTACAACCAAGCTCTATCAGAGCGTCGTGCCAATGCTGTAAGAAACGTACTTATCAAAAATTATGGCGTAAACCCTGACATCATCACTGCCGAAGGGCATGGTGAGCTACGTCCCATCGCATCTAATAACACCGCTGAGGGTCGCCAACAGAACCGTCGTGTGGTCGCTGTCTTTACTTACTAATCTAAACAGGAAATATCTATGAAAACCGTGATTGTAAAAACCTATAATACCAATGAAGCCATTAATGAAGTGCGTGTGGTGACCAAAGACGGTCAGCCTACGGTCATCAAAGCAGGCAAGCATGTCAATTATGACTTTTTTGATGAATCTATCGGACGTGCCCCTAACCACATCATCACCAAGCGTCAAGGCAAAGACCTGCACGTCTCTTTTGAGCGAGAGGGTGTTGAGAGCGACCTTATCATCGAAGACTTTTATGAAAATGATGAGCAGGGCTTGGTGGGTATCGCCGAAAACGGTCGTTACTACTATTATATTCCTGATACCGGTGAAGTGGCAGACTACGTCACTCAACTTCAAGCGGGCGATGTCGAAGGTCAGGCACTGGGCGGCGAGGAAATGCTGGTGCCATTTTGGATTATGATGGTCAATGGCTTGCCATGGTGGCCACTACTGGGCGTGGTGCCTTTTCTTATCAGAGATAAAGATGATGACCCAGCACCGCTAGCTGAGGCAAGACCTAACACCACGCCTGACATTGTCTTGGCACAGGTTAGCGAAGATGAAAAAGTAAATGGGGTGACGATTAATGTGTTAGATAATGACAGCTCATCAAATATCAATAAAGCTGGCATTAAGCTCATCAGCCCACAAACCAACCAAATCAGCACCGAAGAAGACGGTAAAAAAGTCACCGTAAAAGGGCAGGGTACATGGACAGTAGATGACGAGGGTAATGTCACTTTTGTCCGAGAAGAGGGTTTTACAGGCAACCCAACCCCCATCAACTACATCGTGCCAAACAACCAAGGGGAATATTCAGTTAGCACTGCGGTGGCGGTGGACTACGGTCATGCCCTAACCGCTGATAACGCATCGGGCAAAGCAGGCACGCCAGTCACTCAGGATGTATTGGCTAACGATAACAAGGACGGACTGGTAACTGAGACCCTACAACTTGTCAATCCTGCCACAGGCGAGACGGGCTTGGCTTTGGTTGTGGCAGGTGAGGGCAAGTGGGAGCTTGTGCTTGGTGGTGATAATAAGCCAACAGGTGAGGTGACCTTTACGCCCGAAGATGGCTTTACAGACAACCCAACTCCCATCAAATACCGAGTCACTACCACGACAGGAGGGGATTATGAGACAACGGTCGGTGTTAGTTATGACAGCGTAAGTTATGGCAATGGTCACACCAGACCTGACGTGCAGGTGGGTAATCTAGGCGAGCCCGTTACCATTGATGTCACAACCAATGATAATGCGGTGGATGCATCTTCGGTCAGACTGATTGACCCTGCCAACCCTGGTACTCCCGAAACCCCAATATTGGTCGATACTGTAAAAGTAAAAGACGAGGGTACTTGGACGGTAAGTGACGGCAAAGTGACCTTCACCCCTGATACTGGCTTTGCAGGCAGTCCTAAGCCCATTAACTATGTCGTCAAAGACACTGATGGCAATCAGTTGCTACCAACACCGATTAACGTCACTTATCCATCAATGACCACCGCTGATGTCAAAACAGGTTCTTATGGCAAACCTGTTGATGTAGACGTATTGGCAAATGATAAGAACATTGTCAAAGACAGCGTTAAAATCATCAATCCATCTACTGGCGAACCTACCAATGAAGTTGTCATTAAAGGTCAAGGTACTTGGAGTGTTGATGATAAAGGCATTGTTACCTTCAAGCCAGAGGATAACTATACGGGCAACCCAACACCGATTAACTATATCGGCACGGATTCTAACGGTCATACTACGTTGCCAACGCCAGTTACCGTCATCTATCCAAATCCTACCACCCCCGGCACCAAAATCGGCACACCGGGCAAACCTGTTACTCAAAAAGTTACAGACAATGATGGTAATGTAGACCCAAGCACCGTCAAACTGGTAGACCCTAACAATCCAAATAACCCACCATCTGACAAAGTTACCATCCCTGACGAAGGTACTTGGACAGTAACCCCAGATGGCGAAGTTACCTTTACCCCTGACCCTAACTTCACAGGCAATCCAACACCGATCAGCTATGTTGTTGAAGATGACAATGGTAATGTGTTGCCACCGACACCTGTGGTGGTTAGTTATCCACAGCCGGTGGATGGCGATGACACGCCTATTGCCACCAATCCTGATACAAAACCAGGGTTTAAGGGTCATCCTGTCACACAAAACGTTGTTGATAATGATAACAATGTCGATCCTACAACTGTTAAACTTATCAATCCTATCACCAAACAGCCTGTGGATGAGATTATTGTGCCTAACGAGGGTACTTGGACGGTTGGTCCTAATCCAGGGGAGATTACATTCACGCCTGTGCCAGAGCTGGGCGATAAAGACCCGTCACCGATTAACTATGTGGTCAAAGACATTGACTCTGACGATTTCTCAGAGCCGACACCGGTCAACGTTACTTATCCAGTAGAAGCACCAAAGCCCATCGTCTCTATCAAAGCCACAGACTCTGTCGCCATTGAAGGCGGTGAAGGTGATGACCCTGCCACAGACAACAAACTTGTCTTTGAAGTGTCTCAAAGTGACACCATTGACGAAGCCAACACCATTAAAGTAAAAGGCAACCTACCAGCAGGTACGGTGAGTGCAGATGACATCGAGTCCATCAGCTACACAGATGGTACAAATACAAAAGTAACCATTAAAGACCCAGCTGACATTGCCAAATTCTTTACAGATGGCATTGAGGTGGTTATCCCTGTCAATGGCACCACAGCACCTGTCATTACCATCACTGCCAAAGATGATGACATCCCTGAAGGCACAGAGACCATCAGTGTTCAAGTGGTAGACGTTAGCAAAGGTTCAATCAGTCCTAATGCCAAGGACAATACTGCCACAGGCGAAATCAAAGATGAGCCTTATGATGGCACCCCAAAAAATCCAAATGAGACAACTGATCCGAACAATCCGGTAACACCAAGCACCCCAGAAGTGCCGTCTAATGACAGCCCAATGGTGCCAAAAGACCCAGCCAAGCCACATGACCCAAATAACCCTGATGAAAACCCATTGGTGCCAGTGGATAAAGACAACACCTTGGGCGATAAGCCAATCGTTGCCATCAGTGGTCCAGAGCTTGTCAATGAAGCAGTAGGTACGGTTACTTATACCGTTGCCCTAGACCGTCCTGCCACCGAAGACATTGTCATCAGCTATGTCATCAACCACAAAGCAGATGGTCCAAACGATAACCCAACCGAAAATGATGACTTTACCACCGCCAACATCGGCACGGTACAAACTGTCACCATCAAAAAAGGCGACACCAAAGCAACCATCAATGTTGGTATTAAAAACGACGAAGAGCACGAAGGTAACGAAGATTACAGCGTGAGCATTGTCCATGCCGACAACAAAGCTGTGGTTAATGACAAAGCCAACACCGTCATCACCACCATCAATGACGAAGGTCAAGGCACCACCGATGGACGTGATCCAAACGACCCATCTAACTACCCTGACCCGAACAATCCTGATGGACCAATGAAGGATCCTAACAATCCTGACGAACCTGTCACCCCTGATGACCTGCCAAAAGCAGATGATGACAGAAAAACACCAGTGGTCTCTATCAAAGCCACCAAGCCAGTGGCAGTTGAAAAAGCCACCGCAGATGACTTTGTGGAGTTTACTGTGGCTCGCAGTGCCATCGTTGAGGGTAATAGCTTCAAAGGTGATGTTAAGATCACTTTGCAAATCCAAGCTGGTGGCACCGAGATTGATGCTAAGGATGTGGCTCGTGTTGAGATTGTCGATGAGACTGGCAAGCAATTGGCGGATGCAACTTATGCCGACCTAGTTGCAGGCAAAGTGGTTACCATGCCACAAGATGCGACCGACACCAAAGGTCACATCAAAGTGCGTATCTATGCCAAAGATGATGATGTCTATGAAATCTCAGAGAAAGTCACACTTGCCATCACTGATGTGGATGATACAGGCACAACTGATTCACGTATTGAGCCAAAAATCGATTCCAACAATGGCAATGCAACAGGCTATATCGTGGATGATGGTAAAGATGGGGACAAGCCATTTGACCCAACCAAACCTGTCGACCCAACAGATAACCCTGCACCAACAGGGGATAAACCTGTGGTTATCATCAAGGGTGACGATGAAGTCCTTGAAAGTGCAGGCTCGGCTAATTACACCATTGAGATTGAAAATGGCAAAACTTCTGATAAGCCAATCAAGGTAAAATATAAAGTAACCTTACCCGAAGCAAGTGACACCATCAATCCTGCCGAACAAGCAGACTTTGGTGACTCTGTTGTGATCGATAGAGTGGTCGAAGTTGAAATCCCAGCGGGTCAAACCAAGTTTGAGATTAATCTTCCGATTGTTGATGATGACATTTATGAGGGTAAAGAGACCTATCGTGTTGAGCTCATTGAGGCCAAACTTGACGATGCTGATGTTCGCACCACAGACTCTAATAAGCAGTCAGTAACCACGGTGATTGATGACTTTGAAGGTGAGACTGATGCCAACAAGGATAAGCCCGCCATTGAGCTTGATCCACCAGCTCACGTCTCAGAAGAGGGCTTGCCAGGAGGTAATAAAGATAATGACTCTGCTAAGCACGCCAACAACACCACAGTAAATGCAAGTACACCAAATAATAATGACTACGACATCACTAATGAGACAAGAACATCAGGCAAGATATGCATCACCAATGTCGATACCACTGATACAAACTTGCTTGATAGACTGTCGTTAGACTTGTCAAATGCCACCCCAATTCGCTTGAGTCAAAATGGTGCGAATCTGACATGGGAAAAAGATGAAAGCGTCGCAGGCAAGATTACTTGGTATGCCTATGAGACTGATGTCGAAGACCCCGCATTGACCGTTACGATAGATAACAACTCTCGTAAAGTTGCAACTGTTGATGGCAAAGAAGTGGTTGAGTTTACCTATGATGTTGAGCTTCATAAAGCCATTTATCATGAGGGTAACTCTATCATTACCGCTGATTCGTCAGCAGGAGAAGGTCAAGACAACTTGCCTGTAAACTTTACCATCATTGCCAAAGATGGTGATTCAAACATTGCAACCAATGAGACTGTGGTGGTAGTGATTGAAGATGATGCACCAATCGCAGAACGAGTGGTGCATAATATCCAAGTGGCTCATGACGAAGTGACTCTTAGCGGTCTAATCGGTGGCTTTAAGCAGAATGTCACTTTAAAAGGCGTTGAAAATTTAAACGATAATGTATTTAATGATTTAAGAGATAATTACCCTGCTCGTTGGAGAATTTTAGATGATGACCCATTGTATGACGGAATTGCATGGGGTGTGCCATTTCCATGGGAAAACCAAGGGTATAATCAAGCTGCCTATGAAGCTAGAGAAAACAGCGAGTTCTCTGGCACTAACGTTAAGGAGCTAATCACAGGTCTTGGTGAATCGTTCAATATCGGTACATTTACTCACCAAAACTACTCTATTTATACAGCCAGTCAGCAGATTCGCTCGGGTACGTTGACCTACAGCTTTAATACAGCTATCAATGGCAAAGATGTTACCATCTCAGACATTGACTACAACTTTGTGCATCTAGAGACTCAAAACGTCGGTGTTCTTGATGGCGTAGCAGGCGATTTGGTGGCATTTAAGCAGTCAGACAAGACCTTTATCATTGGCGATACAGCTTATCGCTTGAGTGTTGAAGGATTTGTTCCTGTTGCCAATAATGTCCCACAAGGTATGCCAGAAAATGTCAGTTATGCCGATTATCTGCAAGCCCAATATTTGTACTTCCTGCAAGAATCCTTGAAGGTTAAGACAGGTGGAACAACTGGCTATCTTTATGATCAGGTAGCTATGGAAATGCTAAAAGAGACATTTGGTACAGGCTTGATTACTGAGGCGGAGAATCTTGGTTTGGTTGCCAACGGTTTCCATGATAACCACCCAAGCAACCCGATACTTAGTAAAGAAGATGTGGATAAGGCGTTAGCGTTCTTAGATAAAGCTCAGATGGTGCTTGTGCATTCAGATGAAAACCAGACCAATAACTATAACGTCCAAGCTCGTATCGAGCCTATCACAAACCCCCTTGACCTTGAAACCAACGTTGATATTCAAGGTAAGATTCATATGGGTGGTGACTTGTTGCTAGACAGTCAAGGCAACAAAAAGGTTGATGTTCTATGGACGGCAACCATTGATGGTGATAATCCACATATTAAAGAAATCACCTACAAAGACGCCAACGGCAGAGAAACCACCCAAGAAAATGCTCAGTCTACTGAAATCGTTACTACTTATGGTACGCTTGTGGGTAGAAAAGATGGTGATTATCGTTTTACTGCTGTCAATGATATTGCCAGACTTATTGCCGAAGGGGCTGATGAGACATTCACAGTGGAATATCAATATAGTGACTCAGATGGCGATATTGCCAAGTCAGAGGTGGTATTTAATTTTGAAGGTTTAACAAAGGCTCAAATGCAAGAAAGTCGTGCCAATCCTTACGTTGATGGTGAGAGTAATGATTATATTGTAGGCTCAACCCAAGCTGATATTATCTATGGTGGTATCGGTGATGATGTCATTGTTGGTAATGGCGGTGGAGATACACTCATTGGCGGTGCTGGTAATGATGTATTGTTCTATGCCAAAGATGCAGTCTTGATTGACGGTGATGGTGCCAATAATCAGGGTGGCAAAGCAACCGATGGTAAGGATTATGTGGATATCCTGTCATTAACACATTGGTTGGAGCTTGACGAGAATAACAATCCATTACCTATTGACTTTAACGATGTGCGAAACGTTAAGAATATTGAAGAGATTGATATGAGAAATGATTTTGCTCAGACGCTAGAAATCACTGCTGACACAGTACTAAATATGACAGATGGTAGAAATCAACTGTTCATTCGTGGTGATGTGGATGGGGATGGTAGAGATACCGTGAAATTGATGAAAGGCATGAATACAGAGTCAGAAGAAACTTATAATGACGAAAAAACCGGCACAACCTTTAAAGTATATGAAGGTTATACAGATGATGGAAGTGTAAAACTTTACATCCAAGACGGTATTAACGTTTCAGGTGTCTAACCATCTCAATACTGTAAAACAACATCAAAAACGCTCCCAATGGGGGCGTTTTTGTTTGACTGTTGACGGGTGTTAAGTTTGTATCCAATAAGGAGTTTATCAACAAACCCAACAACAAAAGACCCAACAAATCATGTCGGGTCTTTGTTTTGATATTAAGTTGGGTATCTAGCTTTTCACCCAGCTTAGATCTTCATCGGGTCGCCCTGTGGTAATGATACAGCCGTTATCGGTAACGATGAGTGTATGTTCCCATTGAGCGGAGAGTTTGCGGTCTTTGGTGATAGCCGTCCAGCCGTCTTTCATGATTTTGGTTTGCCATACGCCTTGGTTAATCATCGGCTCAATGGTCAGTGCCATGCCTGTTTTTAGCTCCACGCCTGTTCCTGCTTTGCCGTAGTGTAGCACCTGTGGCTCGCAGTGAAACTCGGTGCCAATGCCATGACCGCAGAACTCACGCACGATAGAAAACCGCTCAGGCAGGACAATCTTTTCAATCTCCGCCCCGATGTCGCCAAGTCTTGCTCCATTTTTTACCACGCTAATACCTGCATACAGAGCGTCTTGGGCGACTTTGCATAGGCGGTTTGCCATGACCGAGCCTTCGCCGATAATCCACATGGCGGACGTGTCGCCATAATAGCCGTCTTTAATGACCGTTACGTCAATGTTGATGATGTCGCCATCCTTTAAGATACGCTCGTGGTCGGGCATGCCATGACACACCACATGGTTGATAGACGTGCATAGGGTGTAGGGGTAGCCGTGGTAGTTTAGGCAAGCAGGAATGGCGTTTTGGACTTCGGTGATGTGTTTGTACGCCAAATCGTCCAAAAAGCCTGTACTTACCCCTGCCTTGACGTGGGGGTCTAGCATTTGTAGGACTTCTGAGGCAAGTTGTCCTGCCACTTTCATCTTTTCAATGCCGTCTTTGTTTAATAGGGGGATAACTTTACTCATGGGGTTCTCTTTTTTATTTGTCAAAATTTATAAAATCAATCTTTGCCATCAATAATCATTGGAATCGGTGCTAACAGGCATGTCCACAGGCTCGCCTTGCGTTGGGGTAGAGTGGGGTGGGGTGGGGGATTTTTCGGGCAGGTATAACGCCCCTTTTTGTCCGCATGCGGTTAGGGTGAGTGCCAGTGCTAGGCTAAATAATAAGTTTTTCATCATCAAATTCTAAAATAACAAAAGGTTATTTTAACATAATTTTGCCAAAATCGCTTGATTTGTAAAATCTGATATGACAAACTTTTTGCTTTTTAAAAGATAATAATTTGTCATGATAAATTGTCGTCTTTTCAAGTAAAATATATGCCATTCTCAACTTTGTATAAATGATTGATTTATCAAGGGTGAATTGCAATTCGTCCCTAAGACTCAAAAATAATTCTCAAACAATCAATAAGTTACCATTTTAAGTTGAGAATGAAGTAAAATATTTCTCTTTATCATAACCTGCCCACACCATGACCACCGACTATTGTTTTAGAACTACCGCCAAATACGCCTTTACCCAGAGCTTGCCCATTTTGTCGGGCTTTTTGTTTTTGGGTATGGCGTATGGGGTGTATATGCACTCGCTTGGCTTTTCGGCATGGTATCCTGTCATCATGGCGGTGCTGATTTTTGCAGGGTCGGTGGAATTTATCGTGGCGGGGCTACTTATCATGGCGTTCAACCCGTCATCGGTGTTTTTGCTTGTGGCGATGATTAGTGCCAGACAGATTTTTTATGCCATTTCTATGTTGGATAAATTTCGGGGCATTACGGGGTGGAAACGCTGGTATCTCATCGCAGGCATGGTGGATGAGAGCTTTGCCATTAACTACACCGCCGACACGGACAAGGCAGGCGTGGATAAGGCGTGGTTTATGGTGTTAGTTACGCTGTTTTTGCACCTTTATTGGGTAACAGGGTCGGCACTGGGGGCGGTCATGGGGGCGGTGTTGCCGTTTGATTTGAAGGGGGCGGAGTTTGCGATGACAGCACTATTTTTGGTGATTTTTGTGGAGCAATGGGGTAGGGAAGCCACGCACGAAAGCTCGCTCCTTGGCATTGGCATGACGGCGTTGGCGTTGGTGGTGTTTGGCAAAACGAACTTTTTAATCCCTGCCATGCTCGGCATTTTGGTGTATTTGACCGTCAGACGCTCGGCACTTCATGACAAATTGACCAATAAGGTGGCAAAATGACCCTAAATGAACAACTTTTGACCATTGCCACTGCCATTGTTGCCGTTCAGCTCTGCCGTTGGGTGGCGTTTTGGGCCTTTCCTGCTCACAAAAAAGTGCCTGATTTTGTGCAATATCTGGGCAAGGCGTTGCCGTCTGCGGTGTTTGGACTGCTCGTGGTGTATTGCTACAAAAACGTAGATATTTTGGGGCAATATCACGGCATGGCGGAGTTTATCGCAGGGGCGGTGGTCGTGGGGTTGCACCTATGGCGAAAAAATATGTTTATCTCCATTGGCGTGGGGACGATTTTGTATATGATATTGGTGCAAAAGGTGTTTGTGTAAAAAAGTATATAAAAGCGTCAATGAGTACGGCTACTACAACCACATGATGTGTGGATGTAGGGGCTGCTGAGCACGCTTTGCATGGCAATATCATCAAAAGGTGTACTCAGCATATCCCTACAAGCCTGTGGTAAATATCAAGTTCGTTAGGTATGTATTTTAAATGATGGATGTAGATGATGGGCGTGTAGGGGCGAGTGGTTGTCCTAATTAATAGATGTCAATTTATAAGTATCATCACTCACAAAAAACCAGAAATGGCAAGGATGGCACATGACAGGGATGTCATCATGTGCCATGGTGTATCAAAGCATGGGCTTGGTTACTGCCAGCACCAAAATCCCCACATAGGCGATACCTGCAATCACCATGCCTGCCTTTTTTTGGCTCAGTAGTGGAGCCCGCAAAGCCTTGATATTGGCAGAGACCGCCACAGCCAACAGCATAATCTTGACAACCGCCCAATACTGAGCCCCTGCTACTTGCCACAACCGCCACATCAAATAAAGCCCACTACCAACCAGTAGCAAATAGATGACGTGGCTTGCTATCTTAAAGGTGCGTGACTGGGTCACCTGACCGCCTGCGAAAATCAGCCCTGTTTGATATAAAAACAGCCCAATGGTAATCACAACCATGAGTAAATGTAGATGTTTCATAAGACGACCTTAGTGAGTGTGTTGTTTGTATCGTTTATATTTGTTGGCGATGACTGGCAAAGCTCATTATTCGTATAGGACTTCAACAATCTCATACTCTGCCAAACCGCTTGGGGTTTGGATTTTGGCTTCATCACCTTCTGATTTACCAATCAAGCCTTTGGCAATGGGACTGCCAACCGAGATTTTGCCGACTTTGACATCCGCTTCATCTTCGCCCACGATTTTGTAGCGTTTTTGGTCGCCCGAATCCACGTCTTCGATGACCACGGTCACGCCAAATACCACACGCCCGTCTTGGGGTAGGGTGGTGGGGTCAATGACCTGAGCCCCGCCAAGTTTTGCTTCGATGTCACGAATGCGTGCTTCGGACAGCCCTTGCTGTTCCCGAGCGGCATGGTATTCAGCGTTTTCTTTTAGGTCGCCATGCTCACGAGCTTCGGCAATGGCGGCGGTAATGCGTGGACGCTCCACGGTTTTGAGCTGTTTTAATTCTGCTTCTAGGGCGGCGTGTCCTTGTGGGGTCATGGGATAGCGTTGCATGGTCTCTCCTGATAATTATCAATACATAGCTAAAAACACCACGCCGATTGGGGTGGTGTTCTGTCATCTGTGATTGGCTTTTTGCCAAATTGTTAGCTTGGTATTATACTAAAAACAGCCAGTAATTGCAACCGTTTTAACGCCAATATCTAAGTTTTGCCATCATAAATAGCAGTCCCACAAACATCCCCAGATAATACGCCATCCGCACATCAAAGCTGTTGTCTCGGTATTTTATCGGCAGACTGACAAGGGCGGTACAACTTGGGATAAGGAGCAGGTATAGCACCCAGTTTTCTAGGACATGAAGTACGCCTTGCATGGTGTTGCCATTGCCATAACGATAAGCGGACAGACTTGTGAGCATGATGACGATGATAAGGGTCAAAATCAAGCCTTTGGGAATGTCCTTTGGCACAAAACGGTCAGGTAAAATGTTGCTTATTTGAAAATTTGCCATCAGCTATACCGCCCCATAATCGTCAAAATCGCCACAACAGATGTGAGATACCCAAGCGTGATGGCGTTGCGGGTTTGGATATTTGCCCCGTTAAATTCGTTTAATAGCTTTGCCCCACCCACGAACAACGCTGGCACAACAATCATAAAAAACGACACCACCACAGATGCATGACGCACCACCGCCCCCACGTCATGCCCTGCCAGTAGGCGAAAGCCATACCCTGCCAACGCAAGCACAAGGGCAAAAACAGCAAGCCCAATGGTTACACCAATGGGGACGAGGCTTGGAGGTTTTGAACTTAGGGATTTGGGATTAGTATTTAATTCTGACATAAATTTACCGTACCATCATTTAGCCAAATCAGACTTGGCAAGCTCATCACGCATTTTTTCAATGACCGCCTTATAATCCTCTTTACCAAAAATCGCCGAACCCGCCACAAACATATCCACGCCAGCGTCCGCAATCGCACGGATATTGTCAGGATTAACACCGCCGTCAATCTCCAAGCGAATGTCAAGCCCACGCTCATCTATCATACGGCGAACCGCTCGCACCTTATCAAGCGTACCATCAATGAACTTTTGCCCACCAAAACCAGGGTTTACGCTCATGATAAGAATTTGGTCAAGTTTGTCAATGGTATAATCTAGGTAGTGTAAGGGCGTGGCAGGGTTAAAGACCAATCCACACTTGACACCACTGTCCTTGATAAGCTGTAAACTTCTGTCAATATGCTCGCTTGCCTCTGGGTGAAAGGTAATAATATCCGCCCCTGCCTTGATAAACTCCTCAATCATTCTATCAACAGGCTTTACCATAAGATGCACATCTATGGGGGCGGTAATGCCATAATCTTTTAAGGCACGGCAGACCATCGCCCCAAAAGTCAAGTTTGGCACATAGTGGTTATCCATGACATCAAAATGCACCACGTCCGCCCCTGCATCTAGCACGGCTTTTGTGTCATCGCCCAGACGGGCAAAATCGGCTGATAAAATAGACGGGGCGATAAGAAATTGTTTTTCAGGTAGGATTTTCATGGTGAATAATAAAGTTAAAATTTGGCTTATGATAGCAGATTTTGTGCCAAAATGCGATTTTTAGCATATATTTTGACATGAAAAATCACAAAAACCACTTGCTAGAAACAAGTGGTTTGTTAGTAATTTTAACACCAAAGGATTTAGTGCCATTTTTGTTCTATTTGGGCAAGTTCACCGCTTTTTTTGATATTAGCAAGTCCTTGATTGATTTTGTTTAATAGTTCATCATCTTCTCTGCGTACCATAAACACTAAGTCGGACTGCTCGGGCAAATCTGAATCAGGCACGATCATTTTTTCAAATTGGAATGCCTTAAACTCTTCTCGTTTACCAAAATAATCTAATGCCACGCAATCGCTTACTACCACGTCCGCTCTATCATGAATCAAGCTTTGTAAACTGCCAAATTCTAATTTGTCAATCACGAGCTGTGACTCACTGATATTAAAGTTCTCAGCAAGCTCTGCACCCATGTCCGCCACATCAGGCGTGGCAATGATGCCTTTTTGCCAGTTCGCTAATTTCTCCTTATCCTTTGCCCAAACACAGTCAGCAGACCGCATGTAGCTGTCAGTGGCAACAATGGTGTCTTGGGGATAATCATCGCCTGCCAAACCATTGGCAATGATATCAACTTCATTGCTGTTTAACGCTTCTGGCATGATGTCCCATGGCACGCTGTGAGTGGTAATGACAAATCCTTGGTCTTTGGCAACCGCTTGCAAGATGTCTATGTCCAACCCACCAATCTGTCCTTTTTCATCGCTCACACCATAAGGGGCATAGTCTGGCATTGTCCCAACACGATATACAGGCAAGTTGTTATCGGTGGCTTGAACATGGGTCGTGGCAGGCTCATTGCTGGTGGCTGTATTTGTTGTCTCGCTAGGTTTGTCGCCACAGGCAACAAGTGGGATGGATAGCATAAGTGCAAAAAGTGATTTGAATGGACGCAAGGTGTATTCTCCCGAAGTTGGTAAGCTAATGTTGATAAATCTCATAACAATAAATTATGAAATAATCCCGATATCGTTAATTTGGTTATTATAATAAAAATTGATTGTTTATGCAAGTTAAAAGGTTTGTAAATGTAAACTAAAAAAACGGCTTGAATGCTCAAACCGTTTTTTTGGGAGTTTGGGGTTTTGGTTATTTTTTCTGATAAGCCAGTTTTAGACCGACCGCATAGCCGTCGTTATCTTCAAAACGTGCCACGCTAGCATCTGTCCCTACCTGAGTTGGGATTTGTGCAGTTGCATCGCCGAATTTAAAGTATTTACCGCCAAGCGACACTGACCATTCTGGGGTAACGTTATATTTTGCACCCAAGCCTAGGCTATAATAGCCTTTGATAGGTCCTAGCGTACTGACAGGATTGCCTGCACCGCTGTCATAACCGACACTGCCTGATACAGCAAGTTTGTCACTGACTTTTTTGCCCAAACCAACTTCTGCCGACCACTGATCTTTTGCATAGCGTACAATGGGCAGACCATTTGGATAAAGAGCAGGGTTACTGCCTTTGATGGTGTCACTATATTGTGGTGGTGTAATATTAAAGTCAGACCATGGCACATAACGCACTTTGGCGGTCAAGAGCGTGGTTGGGTTAATCCCTGTTTGAAAGTCTAGATTCCATGACTCAGGTAGGGTAACTTTAAAGTCACGAGAGCCTGCATAGCCTGTTGCAGGTACAAATTCAGCAATAGAACGCTCGTGGTCAATCTCGGAGCGATAGGTCAAGGCAGCTTTTAGGGCAATCTCAGGCTTGTGATAAGCAACACCAGCCACCCAGCCATAGCCCATGTCTGCACCGATGTTGGCGTCATAACCACCCATGCCACCATACGCAGTGCCACGCAAATGCACTTCACCTGTCAGGCGTTGCATTTGTGGACCACCATAGATTTGGAAGTTTTTGTTTTCACCCAATTTGGCACCAAGTAATAATGTGGCGTTTTGGGTGCGGATTTCTACGTTGGTGCCTTCGTCTTTTTGTTCTTCGGCAGTAGATGCGACATTTAACGCACTGCCTAAGTTGCGAGCAGTGGTTACAGTGCTAGCAAGCTGTGCTTGTAGTGCGGTAGTATCGCCACCAGCTGCTGCAGTTTGTGCGATGGCATTTTGTAACTGAGCAATACCAGCTTGGGCTTGTGCAAATCGTGCTTGGGCAGTTGCCACATTAGGAGCAAGACCACCAGTTAAAGCATTAACTGTTGCATCTGCCCCTTGGCTAACAAAGTTATTGCTACCACCATACTGTACCGCCGCACCCCATGGCTCATCATAAAGTACGCCCACACTAAACGTGTCATTAATGTCCGCTTTCACACCAAAACGCCCAAAATCATAGGCTTCGGCAATGTCAGAGATTGAGTTGTCAGAGATGTCCTTGCCTGACACATCCGCATCAATATAAGTATAGACCACTTCGCCATAAGTGCCATCTTGTAAAAATGCCGTGATGTCCTGCCCTGAACGGTCAAGACCTGCTGCATCTGCCACGCCAACTGCACTGATGGACGCAATCGCTACTGCTAAGTGTTTGTAGTTAAACATAGAACCACTCCGATTTATTACCATAAAATTTCCGTATGTCGCACATACACCTAGAAATCCTGCCAAAACATCCATACAACTGTTTTTACAATCGTATAACAAACGTTTTAACAAATGTTTCATTGCTACATATTAAAACAAAATAACTCATAAAGCAATAGCAAAAACCGCACAAAATCCCCATTTTTTGGCATTTCATCAAAAATTTGTAAATATGGATAAAATATTACAAATAATAATAATTATTATAAATTAAATACAGTTTTTTGTTTTATCCACTCAATAATGCGGTGGTCTATCCGCCAGTAAATCAAACGGAGCAATACCGTCATCATCACGACTTTCTAAAAATTTATACAAAAGTTTTAATTGGTCTTGTAAGTCTTTTAAGGCTTTATCCTGCTGGGCGATGACATCATTTAGCGTATCTACCGTATTTTCAAGATAGGCGATTTTGATTTGTAAGTCAGTAATATCAGCGTGGGTGCCTGTCATTTTATTTTCCCCTTTAAGGTGTAAATTTGCTATAATTGACCCATTTTATCATTGAAAATCCGTATTGAAAATAAATTATGGCACTCATTCATCTAAAAAATAACTCCCTTGCCTTTGGCGTTGCCCCTGTCTTGGACCACGTTAATTTTAGCCTTGATACGGGCGAGCGGGTATGTCTCATCGGACGAAATGGCGAAGGTAAATCCACGCTCTTTAAGCTTATTGACGGCACACAAGCCCCTGATGACGGCGAGATTATCATCGCAGACGGTATCAAGATTGCCATGCTTGCCCAAGACGTGCCAAGCGATGACGGCACCTTGCTTGACATTGTCATGAATGGCGATGAAAAAGTGGCAACCCTGCTTCGCCAATACCACGACCTATCGGACAAATGTGGGGCAGGCGACATGACCGCTTGCGAGCGTATGACGGACGTGCAACATGAGATTGACGCCCTGCACGGCTGGGAGCTAGAACGCAACGCTCGCACCTTGCTTGACAACATGGGGCTAAACCCCACCGACCGCCTTGCCGACTTATCGGGCGGACGCAAAAGACGGGTTTTGCTTGCTCGGGCATTGGTGGTTAAGCCTGATGTGTTGCTACTTGATGAGCCGACCAACCATTTGGACGTAGAGAGCATTGACTGGCTAGAAAATTACCTGCTCGGGCAAAATTTGACCGTGCTATTTATCACGCACGACCGCAAATTTGTGGATAATCTTGCCACTCGCATTGTGGAATTGGATAGGGGTAAACTATCCACCTATGACGTAACTCAAGGGGTCAAGGGCTATGCTCGCTATCAAGAATTAAAGGAGTTGGAGCTTGCCAGTGAGCAAAAGTCTTTTGAAGAATTTGACAAAAAACTTGCCCAAGAAGAAGTGTGGATTCGCCAAGGCATTAAGGCAAGGCGTACTCGCAACGAAGGGCGTGTGCGTGCGTTAAAGGCACTTCGTGAAGAGCGAAAACAACGCCGTGATGTGGTGGGGAATGTCTCTCTCACCCAAAACACGTCCGAAAAATCAGGAAAAATCGTCTGTGAAGTCAAGGACTTAACCCTACAATATGACGGCAAAATACTGGTCAAAAACTTCTCAACCCTGCTCATGCGTGGCGATAAAGTCGGTATCATCGGCAACAATGGCGTAGGCAAAACGACCCTAATCCGCACCGTGCTTGGGCTTGATGACTCTGCCAAAGTGGGCGGTACGGTCAAGCTCGGCACGAACCTAAATATCGCCTTTTTTGACCAATTAAAAGACCAATTAGACTTTGATAAATCCGTTGCCGAAAACGTCTCCGAAGGCTCGGATTATGTGGACGTGGGCGGAAGACGCACGCACATTTTGGGGTATTTGCAGGACTTCTTGTTCACGCCAAACCGTGCCAGAACACCTGTCAAAGCCCTATCAGGGGGCGAAAAAGCCCGTGTATTGCTCGCCAAAAATTTGCTAAAACCTGCCAACGTCTTGGTGCTTGATGAGCCGACCAACGACCTTGATATGGCAACGCTTGAACTTTTGGAAGAATTTGTTGCAGGCTTTGACGGCACGATTTTGCTCATCAGCCACGACCGCACCTTTATGGATAACGTGGTAACGCAGACGTGGGTATTTGGCACGGACAAGGACGGTCATGGCGTGATTGATGAATATGTGGGCGGTTATCAAGATTATCTCACCCAAAAAGCACGGAGCGAACCAACCAAGCCCAAAGCGGATAAAGTTGAAAAATCAGAAACAGTCAAAGCTGACAAACCAAAATCCGACACGCCCAAAGCTGAACAAAAACGCAAACTCTCCTATAAAGAACAACGTGAATTAGAAAGCCTACCCAATGAAATTGCCGACCTTGAAAGCGAGCAAAGCGAGCTAAATGACAAACTGGCGGACGGTTCGTTATTTGTCAGTGATTTGGCATTGGCGACCCAATATAGCGAACGACTTGGCGAGATTGATGAGCTTTTAATGGAAAAATTAGAGCGTTGGGATGAATTGGAAAATTTGGTAAAATAAAAAGATTTTCAAGCCT
>NZ_JADFBZ010000029.1:0-36336 GCF_015223095.1 Moraxella sp. K127
TTAACCTTTTAACACCGCAAAAATCTGCTCTTTGACCATGTCAATGGCTTGGGTGCCGTCAAACTGATGATAAGACGGAGCGTTCTCGCCTGACTGAGCCACCGCTTGATAATGGCCCACGAGCGTGGCAGTTTGGGTGTGATAGACTGACAAGCGGTCTCTGACGACTTCTTCTTTGTCGTCATCACGCTGTACCAACTCTTCGCCCGTTACATCATCTTTACCGTCCACTTTTGGTGGATTGTGAATAATGTGATAGGTGCGACCTGACGGCAAGTGAGCTCTGCGACCTGACATACGGCTGACAATCTCATCATCAGGCACGCTAATCTCAATGACATAATCAATGTCCACGCCTGCATTTGCCAACGCTTCGGCTTGGGGAATGGTGCGTGGAAAACCGTCAAAAATACAGCCATTAGCACAATCAGGCTCGGCTAAGCGGTCTTTGACCAGATTAATGATAAGCTCATCAGAGACCAACTGACCTGCGTCCATCACGCTTTTGGCAAGTTTGCCAAGCTCTGTGCCGTTTTTAATGGCAGAACGAAGCATGTCGCCTGTGGAGATTTGGGGAATATTAAATTCCTTTGAAATGAACTGAGCTTGTGTGCCTTTGCCTGCCCCTGGGGGGCCTAATAAAATAATACGCATGAGTATGCTCCAATGAACCACGAAATAAAATAACACTATAAACCACATTGCCCTATTGTTCAAGTGGTATTTAACCATTATTTATTATAAAAATAATGGCATTTACTAGGGCGTGCCTGCCTTTGGTATTTGCAATGAAAAATGAGAAAAATCGCAAGTTTTTCAAGGAAAAGTCCGCAGTTGATATTGAAATATCAACAAGGATTTTGACGATGAAAAACGAGATTTAGCCATTTTTCATGCAAAAATCAATCAAGGCTTTAAAACTCTACCGAATTTAAATAAAATGTTATCAATGTTCAACACGCCCTAAACTTACGGCACGATTTGTGAGATTTCCAAATTGACCGTATTTTGTCCTTTTTGTAATATCACAGGGTTCGCCATCAAGTCGCCCGATTCGCTGACCGCCCCACCACTGTGGCTGATACGAGCATTGACCGCAAGACCAACCCCTGCTTCACGCCCTGCCGTCAAGGTACGCTCAGGCATCATCGCATCCAAATCACTAAGCGACACCGTTATCCCCTGCACCAACTCACGCACCGACAGGCGTTTGACCGCATAAGGAGCACCGCCTGCCACGTCCGAGATAGAGACGAACAGCACGGCATTTTCATCGATTTGGGGGAGCAGACTGCTTGCCACGCTCACATGGACATTGACCCCTGCCATCGCTTTGGCTTCTTGGGCGTGAATGGTCGCCATCAGCTCATCTAGGCTTGCCAATGCCGACTGCCTGTCCGCACCGCCCTTACTGGTGATACTCTCACGCAGTTTGGCAACCCATGCCTTTGCCATCGTAAAGTTATTGGCACGCATCTCGCCCATCGCCATCATCATCATCGCCCCTTCATGGTCTGGGGTGTTTGAGAGTATGCCACGCAGGACATCACGAGCGGTCGCATCTAGCACGCCATTATTGGCAAAAAAGCTGGTCTGGGCATAAGTAATGGCAATCTCATCATTACTTTGGTCAAGGCGATAAGCACGAGCCAAGGCTTCTAGGGCTTGGGGCGTGACTTCTAATGCCATGAACAGCTCGGACAGTCGCATCCAGCGGCTCGGGTCATGGGCGTGATGATGAACGTTGGTTTGCATGGCACTGATGAGTGCGGTGCTATCGGCGGTCGCCCACTCGGGGGGCGTGTCTATCTTGCCCGTTAGCAAATCGTCTGCCACTTGTCCCACACTGTCTTGGGCTTGCCACAGCTTAAACACAGACGTGCGGTCGGCGGTTGTCAGATAAGCAAGCCCTGCCAGCACAGGTATCCACACCATGACAATGGCACGGCTTTTGATACCCACAGGGGCATAGGTCTCGGCATAGGTCTGGGCATCTAGCAGTTGGCGTTTGAGTTCAATCTCGCCTGCTTGAAAGGTTGCTTCATCTATCCGCCCTGCTTCTTTGTCCGCTTGTAGCTCGGCAATCCGCTCGCCAAATACCGCCACATTGACCGCCATGAGCTGATTGTCCACCGCCTTTTGCCCTTTAAGCCACGGATAAATCACCACCAACGCCAATACCACGCACAGCAGTACGGCTAAACTAAAAAACAAGAACAGCGTGGGGGTCATGGCGTATCCTTATCGGTTTGGGTGTGGGAATTTGAGGTATTAGAATGTTGGGCTTGCTCTGATTGGGGATTTTGATGTTTGGCTAAAATCTGAGCAACACGCTCTTCTTCGGCTTTGGATAAGGTAGCCACTTCATCAACCGCCACCGTCCGCCCTTTTTTGGCTTTATAAATCCAGCCTAAGATAAACACCACCAACAAAATGGGCGGAAAAAACCACAAAATCCACGTGGACGGACGCACAGGCGGTTTGTAACTGATAAAATCGCCATAACTGTCAAACATGAACTGGCGAATCTCGGTATCGCTCCTGCCGTCCTGTATCATCTGATAGGTTTGGTTTTTTAAATCCACCGCAATCGGAGCGTCCGACCCTGCTAAGTTTTGGTTTTGGCATTTAGGGCAACGTAACTCTTCGATGAGTGCCTTATAACGGGCTTCGTCTTCGGCACTTTTAAATTCATAAATCTCAATCGCCCCAAAACTTGCCGTACTTATCATCAAAGTTCCGACCACTGCCAGTATGGATAAGGTGTGTTTTAAACAAAATTTCATCATTGGCACGCCTGTGTTCTTTGGGTTTGGTTCGCTTGGGGGTTGGCTAGGGCGTCCATGCATGGCTTGATACTTGCCGTCCAGTTGCCTTCGTGTATCTCGCCTGTGATGTGCTTATAGACCACGCCATTGCCGTCCACCACGAACGTCTCAGGGGCTCCTGTCAGTCCCAAACTTAGCCCATATCTACCGTCCAAATCCTGCACCGAGTACAAAAACGGGTCTTTGTATTGGTTCAAATAACCCAACGCATCGGCAAGCTCGTCTTTGTAATTCATGCCCACCATTGGCACACCTTGGGCGTGTAGCTCCATTAAAAAGGGGTGCTCTACCTTACAAGTCGGACACCATGACCCCCACACATTCATTAAAAATGGCGTTTTTGGCAAATTGTCATTGGTCATTACCCGATTGGGGTCGGATAATAAGGGCAAGCTAAACGCTGGCAAGGGCTTATTCATGCTTGTGGTAACCACGATGTCTGTCGGCTTACCCAAACGGTTAAAAAACATCACCATGAGTAAGGCAAAGATGATAAACGGAATCAGAAAAATCATCATGCGTTTTTGGGTGCGGTTCATGGTGTCATCTCCCCTGCATTGTCATTGGCTTTTGTGGGTTGGTCGTCTTTGGCGTTATCTTTGCTAACGTTTTCATCATCTTTGACAACTCTTTCGTCATCTTTGATAACTTTACCATTATCTTTGCCGTTATTTTTGCCATTATCTTGATTAACCGTTGTCGTTGGGCTTAGTTTGCTCTTTACCAAATCTGCCTTGACTTTCTTTATACGGTAGCGTTTATCAAACATGGCAATAAACCCACCCAACGCCATGATGATAGAGCCAAGCCACAGCCAACGCACCATGGGCTTGACGTGTACACGCACCGCCCATGTATTATTATCCACCTTGCCGTCCTTGACGATTGGCTCACCTAGGGCGACATACAGCTCATTAAACAGGCTCGCTCGCAGTCCCACTTCGGTCATCGGCATCATCGAGACGACATAGTTTCGCTTTTCAGGATAGAGCGTGGTGATGAGCTTGCCGTCCGCTTTGACTTGTATGGTCGCCCGTGTGGCATCATAGTTGGAGCCTTGCACTAGGTCAAAATCTTGCAAATAAAAATCATAACCCTGCACGTGCGTGCTGTCGCCCACCGTCATCGCCACATCTTTTTCTAGACTTAACGCACTCACGCCTGCCACGCCCAGTGCCGTAACCAGCACACCAATATGGGCGATTTGCATGCCATAGTAGCTTGGGCTAAGTTTACGCAGTCCGTTGGTCAGCCCCTTGGCGTGGCGAGTCTTATCCTTAATGTCAAGCCCGATAAACAGTAGCACCCACGCCGACAGACTCGCCGTGATATAAATGGTATGGTCAAAGGGCGTATTCTCACCCAGTAGGTTTATCATATACCAACCCACCACACCCAGTAGCAAGCTACACACCGCCGTCATCGCCAGCACTTTTAGCATGGGACGGCTGTCATATTTATACCGCATGGTCGCCCCCACACCCATAAAGGCAAGTAGCACCCATGACAATGGCACAAACAACGCATTAAAGTACGGCGGGCCTACCGAGACTTGACCGAGTTTAAAGGCATCAGCGATAATCGGATACAGCGTGCCTAGTAGCACCACCAGTGTCGCCACCAGTAGAATGATGTTATTAATAACCAGTATGGTCTCACGGGATTTTAACTGATAAAAACTCTCCACCGTCAAACGCCAACCACGCAGGGCAAACATCAATAAGCCACCACCAATGACCACCCCCAAAATCGCCAAAATTGCCATACCACGAGTCGGGTCAGCAGCGAACGAATGCACAGACGTAATCACACCCGAACGCACCAAAAACGTCCCCAAGAGCGACAGAGCAAAGCCAAAAATGGCGAGCATCATCGTCCACGCCTTGAACACGCCACGTTTTTCGGTAACGGCAAGCGAGTGCATAAGAGCAGTGCTGGCAAGCCACGGCATCAAAGACGCATTCTCCACAGGGTCCCAAAACCACCAACCACCCCAACCTAACTCATAATACGCCCACCACGACCCAATGGCAATCCCTAAGGTCAAAAACGCCCACGCCGCCACCGTCCACGGACGAGACCACCGTGTCCACACCGCATCAAGCCGACCCGCCCACAGGCTCGCCATACAAAAGGCAAACGGCACGGCAAGCCCCACATAACCCATGTACAGCATGGGCGGATGAAAAATAAGTCCGGGGTCTTGTAAGAGCGGGTTCAAATCCGCCCCGTCCACAGGCAGATTTGGCAGTGTCCGCACAAAGGGGTTTGAGGTAAAGGTCAGCATGGCAAGCATCATCACCTGCACCCCACCAAGCACCGACAGCACTCTGGCTCGCATGTCTAGCGGTAGTCCACGGCTACACACCGCCACGAGCATACACCACGTCGCCAGTATCGTCAGCCACAGCAGTAGCGAGCCTTCATGTCCGCCCCATGTCGCTGACAGCTTATAGTACCACGGGAGCAGGCTGTTAGAATGCCCTGCCACATACACCAAACTAAAATCGTTGTACAAAAACCCTGCCATGAGTGCCACAAAGGACACCAGCATCGCCAAAAACCCTGCCACAGCAAGGCTTGGGGCAAGGCGTTGCCAAGCGGTCTGATGTTTTATCACACCCAGTGCAGGCAGGACGGTTTGTAGTATCGCAAGCACCAACGCAAGCAGTAAGGCAAAATACCCCAGTTCGGTGATTAGCATAAAGACATTCTCATCAAGTTAGCGACGGCTATTTGGGTTTTGATTTTAATACTGTTAAAAACTGATTTTATTAATTTTTAAAAAATAAAAGTAATAAAAATTTGTTTAAAAATGAATTTTAAAATAACTCATCATTTTAATAACATTTAAAATTTATAAGATAACTTTTTAAAAAATAAATTTAATGGTTTTAATTTATAAATAAAATAAATCGTAGGGTGTGTAACACGCACCATTTAATGCAATGTAATACAATGCCGTGATAAATGTGGATACGACAATAATTTTAATATTGATTAAATAAACATTAAAATTAAATAAATATCATCAAACCATTAAAATCACTAAAAAAACACCGCAATCAAGTGTAGCCACCCTGCCAATAGCCCCGTTATCGCCCCCAAAATCACCAATGTCATCTCATCTTCTTTAAAGGCAGGTCTTAGCAGGTTTTGAAATTCATGGGGCGAGAGTTCTCGAATACGAGATTCAAACAGCCCAAAGATTTTGCTTGCCCGAGATGTGTTAAGTTTGGGGTCTCTAATGGGTATCATGGTCGCATCAATGGATTTGTCAATAATGGTGTCTTTAAAGGCACTTAGCTCTTTGTTATCCATACCCACTTTTAAAATGGATTTGACCACAGGCGACTCTAACAGCTCATATAAGTGCGATTTCATGAGTTCACGGGTTTTTGCCGAGCGACTGCCATACATCATCTCACTCATGATGTTTTCAAGGGTAACCAACTCATTCACGACTATCTCAGCAAAGACGCTAGACACTTCATCTTGGCGTTTCATAAAACCGCCCTGCCAGTCATAGACATGAAAATGGGGCAACATGGGTTTGACCCGACCATTATCATAGCGGAACAGACGGATAAAGGGGACTTTTTTGGGTTCGACAGGGTTAAACACCATCCAAATGGCAATCCAGTTGGTCAATGCCCCCCAAATCGCCGCAAAAAACGGCACCGTCCAATGCTGTGGCACAAAATAAAAAATCCCCATCTGAATAATCCCAAAGCCAAAGCCAATCACGGCACTGATTTTCCAGATGAAGTTAATCTCTTTTTTACCCACCCGCAAAAACATGTCCACCATGAGTTTACGGTCGCTCTCCATGCGTTTGACAATCATCGCACGCATGTCCACCAGCTCCTCAACATTGGCGGTTAGGTCAATGACCAAGGACTTCATCACCGCTGGCATCTCGCTGTGTGCATGAGCATAAATTCGCCGTCTAATGGCATAGGGCGTGTGTGTCCACAGAGCGTAGTAGCGTTCAAGCATAATCTCATCAATGAGACTCTCTAAGTTCTTATCCACCGTCTCAGTGATGAACTGTGCCATCTCCTCAGGCTCCATCGCCTGCAAAAACTCATCGATGTTGCCAAGTTTGGATAAAGTCTGGTCAACGATGACCCCAGAGATTTTGCCTGCTTTGGCAGGAACAATGCCTTGCCAGCCCAAGCCCTGCAAGCCCCACGGCATACCACGCACACGAATACCCCAAAACTTAATGGGGTGAAATAACATCTCCAACGCCATCCATACATGAGCCCATGTTACAAAAGCCGTAACAGGCGGAATGGTGAGCATGGCGATAAATTCGGGGTGTTCAGCTAGGGCTTGCCAGATGGAATTGAACATAAATCATCACTTGTTGGGGTTTGGCAATGGGCTAGACTATTGGCTAATTGACAAAATCAAAATTTAACAAAATAAATGGTAAACAATGGGTAAAAATAAAACGGCTAATTCTACCACAGTTTTGTCTATTTTGCCAAAACCATCACGCAAATCTTTGCCCAAATCTGCTTTTGAATAAATCGCATAAATTTGAACAAGTCTTTGAAAATATGTTATAATTAGGGGTTTTTTGCTATTCTTTTATAACAGTCATGACCTCATCACGTCCTAACGATTCTGACATCAGCACTCGCGTCTTTGTACGCCGAGTGATCGTGGCGTCGTTATTTGTGCTTATTGGCATGATTGGACTGTTTGCTCGTTATGGATTTTTACAGGTTCATCAGTACGATAAATACCAAACCAACGCTGAGAACAACCGCATTAAACTCATCTCCGACCCGCCATCACGGGGTTATATTTATGACCGTAACGGTGTGTTGCTTGCCGATAACGTGCCTGTTTTTTCTGCGGTCATCAGTCCCGATGAGATTGAAGACCCAGCCTATACCCTAAAACTGCTCACTCCCATCTTTGATCTGACCGATGAAGAGATTACGGACATTTTGGCAAGGATAGACAAATCTAAAAACGACCCCATTACCATCAAAATGGATTTAACCGAAGAGCAGATTGCTCAGTTTAGCGAGCGAAAGCCCTTTTTTCGGGGGGTGAGCATTCAGACCAAACTCACCCGTGTCTATCCCCATGACGAGCTGTTCGCCCATGTCATCGGTTATGTCGGGCGTATCAACGATAAAGAAGCCAAAAAAATCGCCGAAGACAACCACAAAAAAGCCCTGTATGCTGGTACCGACCTGATTGGCAAAATCGGCATCGAAGCCCAGTACGAAGAAGTCCTGCTTGGCAAACCAGGCTATCAATCCGTTGAAGCCAACGCTCATGGCGAGATTCTAAGACAGCTGGACACCAAACCCCCTGTGGCAGGCAACGATTTGTATCTAAGTCTAGATTATGGACTACAAATGGCCGCCCAAAAACAACTGGCAGGACGACGTGGGGCGATTGTGGCACTTGACCCAAAAAATGGCGACGTCCTTGCCTTTGTCTCCAACCCCAGCTATGACCCCAACCCCTTTGTCTCTGGCATATCCACCAAAGAGTATGGCATGCTTCGAGATGACATTGACCAACCTTTGTATAACCGTGCCTTGCAAGGGCTATACCCGCCTGCTTCTACCATCAAACCCTTTGAGAGCATGGGCTTTTTGCATTATGGCATCATGGGTTGGAATGACACCATTTTTGACCCTGGTTATTTTAGCTTACCGGGGGACAGCCACCGTTTTCGTGACTGGAAAAAAGGCGGGCATGGCACGGTCAATATGAGCAAATCCATCATCATGAGCGTGGATACCTATTATTATAAAAACGCTCACCGCATGGGCATTGACAAACTTCATGACTGGATGAGTAGTTTTGGTTTTGGCAAAAAAACAGGTATTGACCTACCCAACGAAAAGGGAGGTATCATGCCATCACCCAAATGGAAAATGGACACCTACGGCAAAGAATGGCTACCGGGCGAGACCATCTCTGTCTCTATCGGACAAGGGGCATTTTTGGCAAGCCCCCTACAAGTTGCCAATGCCACCGCCATGACCGCCATCAAGGGCAAACACCTAACACCCCACCTGCTCAAACGCTCCGAAGGGCAGGCTCCTGTAACCATCATTGACAAACCTGACGGGGTCATCCCCTTTAATGGCACCGAAGCCGACTGGGACAGAATGCACGCCGCCATGGAAGACACTGTCAAACGGGGTACAGCAAAGAGCATCTACACCACCCGTTATCGCATGGCGGGCAAAACAGGTACAGCACAGGTCAAATCCATCGCCCAAGGCAAAAGCTATAACAAAGCCGCCATCAGCTCCCGTCACTGGGACCATGCGTGGTTCTCAGGTTTTGCCCCCGTGGATGACCCCCAAATCGCCATCGCAGTCATCGTCGAGAACGGTGGTGGCGGTGGTAAAGTGGCGGCTCCCATCGGGCGAGCGTTATTTGATTACTGGATTCTCCAACGTGAGACCAACCCCATCACACCACCCAGCGATGAAGAATTGGTAAAAATCCGTGCCGCCAAGCGTGAAGCCATCAAAGCCAAAATCGCCAAGGCAGAAGCCGAAAAAGCCGAAGAAGAACGCAAAAAAGCCGAAGAAAACAGACAAGCTCATCAGCCATGAAAAAGCCAACCAAGCCCCATCATAAAGCCACCAACCAAGTTCGTATCATCGGCGGTCAGTTCAAACGCCGTAGTATCAGCTTTGTGGATGCTGATGGGCTAAGACCCACCCCCGACCGTTTGCGTGAGACACTTTTTAACTGGCTCATGGCAGACATTCATGACGCCAAAGTGCTAGACGTCTGTGCAGGCTCGGGCGTGCTGGGCTTTGAAGCACTATCACGGGGGGCATCTCACGTCGTCATGATAGAACCTAGCCCCACCCAAGCACACACCATCGAAGATAATGCTGACAGCCTAAAACTCACCCGCAGTCAGCTGTCCGTCATCAACGACACCGCCCAAACCGCCCTACCCACGCTTGGCACGCCCTTTGATGTCATCTTTATTGACCCGCCTTATGCACTTGATATTTGGCACGACATCATCAGTGGCATTATCGAGCATGGGCTTTACCACGCTGACACGTTGTGCTATATTGAGAGCAACACTGCCCTAGATGACATTCTTACCCCTTTTTGTGCCAATCTCTTTAAATCCACCAAAATCGGTCAAGTACATGCAGGGCTATTTACCCTGCCCATTTAGCCTGCTGTTTAACTTATGGTAAATTCCATTCAAAACACAACAAGGGTTTTTCCGTTTGTGGTGACCCATGCCTGCCCATAATGGTTTTCCCACCCACAGGCAGGTTCAGGGCGAGCAGAAAACCCAATTTGGCATACTTTTTAGACCACCACCAAAAAAACACCCACCAAGCGTTTACTTTTTGGGTAAATTTATTTAAAATAATCACTTATCGCCAAACCATTTTAACACCCCACAAAAACAAGAACATTGTTGCGTTTGGCACAGCCATCCCACTCTTTTTGCCATCTAGCAAGGTTTTCATGAAACGCATCGTTCTTAGCACATCTTCTTCTAGCCTAAACTACATTAACACGCCCCACGCTGTCCGTCTGGTGCCTTTTCACGTCATCATCAATGGCAAAGACCACCTTGATATCAGAGACATCGATACGGCTCGTCTGAGCAAAATGCTCTACGACAACCCCAACCTATCCGTCACAACCAGCCCACCAACCGCTGATGAAATCAATGCCCTATTTGACGAACTGTATGCCGAAGGCTACGAAGAAGTTCTGGTTTGCACCATCTCATCCGCCATCAGTAAAAGCCATGAGATTTTTAACACCCTAAAAACTAAATTTGTTGGCAAAATGAACATCTATGTTTACGACACCAAAACCCTAAATATTGACGAAGGGGCGTTGGCATTTGAAGCGGACTTGATGATGCAAGAAAGCAAATCCATGCTTGACATCATCAATCGCTTGGATGAGCTACGCAAAAACAGCCTGTTCATGTTTACCTTATCTGACCTAAACTTTATCGTCCGCAACAAAAAACTCTCCGCCCCTGCTGGCTTTATCGCCAATCTGTTTGGCATCAAGCCCATCATGTGGGTGGATGATATCGGGCGTGTCATTCCCCGTGACAAAATCCGCAAAATCGAACGTAGTATTAACTACATGGCAGAGACTGCCATCGCCCACATTGGCAACAAAGACGCTTTTATCTATATGGTTGATACTTCCATGGGCTTTTATACCGACAGTTTCCAAGAACTGTTTGTCAATGGCTACGGACTTCGCAATGTGCCAGTCATCCCTGTCTCCACCGTCTCCCTTGCCAACCATGGGCCGACAGGCGTGGGGCTGGGCGTGTATTACGGTAAAGTACCCAGAATCGTCAAATATCTCAAATAGTCAGGGTAGGCATGCTCTAACAAGCGGACTTCGGTTCGCTTTTTTTGTTTTTGCTTTGATTTAAAATATCAAATGATGCTATTTACAAGACCAATGATTTTTAGTAAAATCATGGCAACTTACCAAAGGAATACCCATGAAACGCATCGTTCTTAGCACGTCCACTTCCTGCATTGGGCATTTATCAGTACCGCACGGCATTCGTTTGGTGCCACTTCACATCATGGTTAATGGCACTCATTTTTTTGGATGGCAAAGACATTGACACCGCCCGTCTGAGCGGCATGCTCTACCAAAACCCCCATTTGGACGTTTATTCCACACCGCCCACTTGCCAAGAGATTGAAGAGATTTTTGATGAGTTGTATGAGTCAGATTATGAAGAAGTACTGGTCTGCACCGCCGCTTCGGTACTGAGCCAAGCCCATGAGAATTTCTCAAAAGTCATCCCCAAGTATGTCGGCAAAATGAACATCTATCTGTACGACAGCAAAACCATCAACATCAATGAAGGGGCTTTGGCATTTGAAGCAAACCTAATGATGCAAGAAGGCAAATCCATGCTTGACATCATCCACCGCTTAAATGCCCTGCGAGCCAATAACGCATTCATCATGAGTCTATCTGACCTGAGTGTTTTGATACAAAGAAAGAAGCTCTCTGCCCCCGCTGGCTTTTTTGCCAATCTGCTTAACATCAAACCCATCTTATGGATTGATGACGACGGCTATGTCGTGGTCAAAGAAAAGGTGCGTAAATTTGAACGGGTCATGCATCACATGGCGGACATCGTCGTGGGTCAAACCACCAACAGAAACGCCTTTATATACATGGTAGACACATCCATCGGACTACATACGCATGAATTTAAAAGACTCTTAGCCAATGAATATGGACTGCATGACATTCCCGTCATTCCCATATCCACCGTCGCACTCGCCAACCACGGCCCAACAGGCGTGGGTCTGGGCGTGTATTATGGTGAAATACCAAGAATATTTGAGTATTTAAAATGACGATAAAGGTGTATTGTTACGATACGCCTTTATATTTACTTTATCGAAAGCTATTTTTAAATCCAGATAAAAATAAAAACAACCATTTTGCCTAAATTTTATCTAACAAATCACAATCAACACCGAACGATTATTTTTTAAGGCATTTTGATAAAATTGTTTAAATTTTTCAAAGTATTCTGCCAGCTCTTCGCCAATTTCATCCCATTCATCTTCATCATCCCAAATAGACGGATAAATATCAGCTTCTTCAAATTTGGCAAAATCTGCCTGTTTTATGAGCTCATTAATATCTACTTTATTAAGGGCATTGACCACATCAGCAACTTTATCGGCGTCTAACAAATATACTCCTTCATCACTTAGTGTGTCCACACCAAAAAAGCCACGATACAAGGCTAATTGCTCATCCGATTTTTTATCATTATAATCATCATCAGAGTTAAAGCCTGTCAATAAAAAATGCAAGCCGTCCCATAATTTATCAAGATTGGCAAAATCTTCATCATCAATCTTATCATCACGCTCTTCTAGATTTTCAAAAAATTCTTCCACGCTGCCGTCATTGTTATTTGACAATAACGCTTTATATTCTTTGGCTTGACTGTCGTCAATGGCATAATAACTGGCGTACATACCCATGATTTGCTCCTTTTGGGATTTAGGATTTAGGATTTAGGACTTAGGATTAAGCATTAAAAAACCAATCAGCACAATGCCAATTGGTTTTATTGTAAAACATCAAACAATCAAAATCAAATCAACGATTTCACCGCTTCCACGACTTTATCGGTGGTAATGCCAAAATGATTAAACAAATCTTTGGCAGGGGCGGACTCGCCAAAGGTTGTCATGCCAATGACTTTGCCGTCAAGTCCGACAAATTTATACCAATAATCGGTAATGCCTGCTTCCACCGCCACACGACTGCGGACATCGCTTGGCAATACACTTTCAATATAATCACGGTCTTGTTTGACAAAAATCTCAGCACATGGCATAGACACCACACGCACGCCCACGCCCTGCTCGCTTAAAGCCTTATGAGCCTGCATTGCCAAGTCCACTTCTGAACCTGTGGCGATGATGATGGCTTGCAAGTCGCCTTGTTCTTTGGCAAGCACATACGCCCCTTTTTCAATCAAAGCAACTTGCTCGTCCGTACGGTCTTGATGGGCAAGGTTTTGGCGAGATAGGATAAGGGACGTTGGGGCGTTGGCAGTTTGTAGGGCGATTTTCCACGCCACCGCCGTCTCCACCGTGTCGCACGGTCTCCAAGTGAAATGGTTTGGCGTTTGGCGTAGGCTTGCAATCTGCTCCACAGGCTGATGAGTCGGGCCGTCTTCGCCAAGCCCAATGCTATCATGGGTGTAGACATTGATGACACGCTGTTTCATGAGTGCTGACATACGCACTGCGTTGCGAGCGTACTCCATAAACATCAAAAACGTGGCAGTATAAGGGATAAATCCACCATGCAACGCCACCCCGTTGGCGATGGCGGTCATGCCAAATTCACGCACGCCATAATGCACATAGTTGCCGTCAGCGTGGTCTTGTACGCCCTTAGCACCGCTCCACAAGGTCAAGTTTGACCCTGCCAAGTCTGCCGAACCACCCAAAATCTCGGGCAATAATGGGGCAAACGCACCAATGGTATTTTGGCTTGCCTTACGAGTGGCGATGGTGTCGCCTTTGGCTTGGCAGGCTTTGATAAACTCGTCCGCTTTGGCATTAAAATCGCTTGGCAACTCGCCTGACAGTCTGCGTTGTAGCTCGCTCGCCTCACTTGGATATTTGGCTTGATAGTCGGCAAATTGGGCATTCCAGTCGCTTTCTAGCTTCTCGCCTTTATCGCACGCATTCCACGCTTGATAAATGTCATCGGAAATCTCAAAGGCATTGGCATTATTCCAACCCAATTCGCTTCGAGTTAGCGTAATCTCATCGACACCAAGTGGCGAACCATGACTGTCTTCTTTGCCTTGTTTGTTGGGACTACCCAGACCGATGATGGTTTTGCAGATGATGAGCGTGGGCTTATTGGTTTCGGCTTTGGCTTGCAAAGTTGCTTCACGAATGGCATCGGCATCATGTCCATCCACACGCAGTACCTGCCAATTATAGCTTTCAAAGCGTTTGGCGGTGTCGTCTGAGAACCAGCCTGTAACGATGCCGTCAATAGAAATGCCGTTGTCATCATAATAGGCAATGAGCTTGCCAAGTCCTAACGTGCCAGCGAGCGAACAGGCTTCGTGCGACACGCCTTCCATAAGACAACCGTCCCCCAAAAAGCAGTAGGTATAGTGGTTGATGATGGCGTTGTCGGGTTTGTTAAATTGTCCTGCCAAGGTTTTCTCCGCTAAGGCAAAACCCACCGCATTGGCAATGCCCTGCCCCAAAGGTCCTGTGGTTGTCTCAATACCATCCGCATAGCCGTGTTCGGGGTGTCCTGCGGTTTTGGCGTGGAGTTGGCGGAAATTTTTGATGTCGTCAATGGTCAAATCATAACCCGACAAATGTAGCAAGGCGTACAGTAGCATAGAGCCGTGTCCGTTTGACAGCACAAAGCGGTCTCGGTTTGCCCATTTGGCGTTTTTGGGGTTGTGATTTAAAAATTCACGCCACACGACTTCGGCAATGTCCGCCATGCCCATGGGAGCCCCAGGGTGTCCTGAGTTGGCTTTTTGGACAGCGTCCATGGCAAGGATACGAATGGCGTTGGCGTTGTGGCGTTGGTTTAAGGGGGTTGGCATGGTGTTTTTCCAAGTCTGACAAGTAAAAATTTGCGGTATTATAGCATGATTTTACAAGTCTTATAAAGGCTAATAATAAAACAGTTGTGCGATATGCGTGGCGTTTTGCTCAATGAGCGTTTGCTGTTTTTCTTGATTGTCTTTTTTGATGACTGCTATCAAAATTTTGTTGTGTATCACGGGCAAATCCTGCATTGTCATGAGCGTCATCTCATCAGCTCGTCTGCGTTTAAAAGAATAACTGTCGGACTCTTTGATGAGCACGCCTTTATTTTTTAGCGTACTTTTAATTTCATCACACTTTTTCTTATCATCTGTAATAATGGTAATGTCTTTTGCCAATATATAATCATCGCCCACTTTTTTTTCATAGAAATCTACCAAACATTGATTTAAAAATTCATCCATTGATGCGTTTTGCAATGACTGGCGATTGATGATTGGTTGGTCTGTGGCATTTTGCTTAATTTCATGATTTTTTTCTTGAATGTTTGATGTGGTAATATAAATGTTTGATGTGGTAATATAAAAGTCATTGTTAATATTTTGCTCTTTTTTATCTTCATCAACATCATCACAAGATACAAAATTTGGGCGAATGTATTGAACAATATCAGACAACATCTTATCGCTCATCCTATCCACCATGGGCATGATTTTTTTATTGCGTTTTTGCCAGTAGTTAAAAAATGCCAAAAGCCATTTTTGTAAAGATTGATGTTCGCCACCATGACAAATC
Organism: Moraxella sp. K127; assembly: GCF_015223095.1. Lineage (NCBI taxonomy): Bacteria > Pseudomonadati > Pseudomonadota > Gammaproteobacteria > Moraxellales > Moraxellaceae > Moraxella > Moraxella sp. K127. Next base: position 15,713 of record NZ_JADFBZ010000029.1, read on the forward strand.
ATGGGTTTTTCACATTCCAAGGTTTCAATCACATGATTTGGCAAACGACTGTCTGTTAATATCACGCCATAACCAAAACAAATTTTATCCACCCATGCTTTGTCAAATTTTACCAACAAAGATTGTCTTAATGCTTGCATGGCAGTGTCCGCCTGATGAAATGGTGAACCACCTGTATTGGTATGACCCGTTTTGTCTTGGTAGTACCAAATGCCATTTTGGCAGCTCACCCGACCGCCTTTGATTTCCAGCACAAATAAGCCATAATTCGTGCAAAGCAAAAAATCAATCTCCCCAAACCGTTTTTTGGGATGATGATGCAATTTAACAGAATGCATGACAACATATTGGTCTTTATCCACAAAACTTTGCTTTAAATGATTAAAGACCGTCTGTTCTGCCTTACTTTCCGTATGATATAGCATGGGTGGAATCATTTTCATGATTTTTTAGCCATACTTTGCAATTCTCTGTCTTTGTCAAAATCAAACCAGCTCATTTGCCTAAAATACGCCCAAAACCCTTTTTCATCAATCACATCATTGATTTTTGGTTTTTTTCCTGCGGTCTTAATAATGACTTTACCACCCTTAGCAGACAATGCAATGTCTTCTGGCAATACAATTTCATACGTTACTAGATTTAAGTTTTCACGGTCATTGATAAGTACCAATAATTTTTGCATTGATGTGTTAAAATTACCAAACCAAATATCCGATAATGGTGTTTTGATTTCTTGGGCATTTGTCAATCCTGAAACAATCGTCATATTCTGTGCCAGTTGCGTAAATAGCTTTTGGCTATGGTTTTGTTTATCGGCATAGCATTTAAATTCTTTGGACAACCCTTGCCAACCTGTCGCCACAGCAAACAATAAACTTGCCAACAACATATCAATCTCTCCAAGCTCACTGGTATAAATACCAGTTTTTTGCCAAAGCTCCAACACATCATCACGACTGACAAATAATATCACCGACCGCTGTAATGGTTTTGGGTATTTTTTTAATAAATCATCGGTAGATGCATTGGTAAAACGCAAATACTCTTTAATCTCTTCAACAAACGCCAAACTTTGCTCATTGCTTGATATTTGAGCCAAAGTGTGCAAAATAATGTCTTTTTTGCTGGCAAATTCAGTGCTGTTTTTATGAACAATCAACGCTTCAATCAATTGTAGCACCACTTGCCCAACGTTTGACATGGTTTGGTATTTACCCGAATGCCTTACCCAATTACCAATCTCTTGGAGCAATACATCATCTTTATCATTTAAATCAAAATGACTATTACCATGATGAATATAATTTAATAATTGCCCTGCTTTTTGATTGGTATTAGACAATATCATCAAATGATTGAGAATGGCAGTAATGGCATTTGCCAAATTTTGATTTAAAGGTTCAAGCGGTGGCAATTCAAAAAGAAATCCCAAGCTTTGGTAAACTTCAACATTCTCTTGTGTATTTTTTTGATTAAACAACTTTTCATTCGCCTTTTTGATTGGCAATGACAATGAATTGGCACTATTTAACAAACGCTCTTGAAAGGTATTTTCATCGTCAATATTTTTAAATACCACACCATCAACATCTGATAAAGAAATCGGAGCTGGTACTAATATCACTTCTGCCCCATTTAATTCATCATGATGAATATCAATCATTTGCCAAGCACCATTGATAAAAGCAGGTAATTCTTTGATTTGTCTTTTTATTAACTCATCAATAAAACTCTTTTTTAAAGTTAAAGTACAAGGTTTTAAGGTGCGTTTGTCTTCATCAATGTTGTATTCGTGCACATTTTGCGGGATTTTTTTAAACAGCGGAATATAATCACCAAACCAAGCCAAACAATCATGGTAATATTTATTACCCAAAAAACTCACCGGTGGCACCATGCCAATAGATGTCATGTATGCCAAGTTTAGATGGTTGGTTGCAATATGCCATGTGACTGGTCTTTTTGTCTTTGTCATATTAGTTTGCATAATCTGTCTCCTTTGTATAAGCATTAGCTGTTTGCATTACTTCTCTTTTTAAAATCAAATTCCCCATCTCATCTTGATGAGTTGGTAATAAATCCAACGCACTTATCCAAGTATTATTGGTAGAACTCGTTTGACTGCTTGATAATAAGATGAGTTTTTTCTTAGCTCGTGATGTCATGACGTACAGTTTCTTTTTTAATCCATCAATATCCGCTTGTCTTGCCCCCAAATAATTGATATCAGCCAAAAATACGGTATCAAACTCTAGGCCTTTGCACGATTGATGATTGATAATCACAATGCCCCCTTCACCAAAATTAACTGCATTTTTGTTTTTGGAATTTCTAAAAACGATATTTACATCAAAGCCTTGATTGTTTTTTTCTTGCAATTTATCAAAATACTTTTGACAAATATCGTCATTAGGGGCAATAATACCAATCAATTCTTTTGGTTTATTTGTAGCGGTTAGAAATATTCGATTGACAAACCTATCAAAATTTTGCTCGTCGTAATAATACAAAACAGGACTTTCTTCATTCATGGTTGATAATGGCAAGGCAGGTCGTACACTACCGCCCGTATAAAACTGCTGGCACAACACAGCAATGGCATAAGTGTTACGATGATTTTCTGTCAAGTCAAACACATCTTCTTCGTCTAAATTAAGAATATGGCAAATTTCTTCTAGACTGCTGTTATTTTTCCCGATACGCTGATTTTGGTCGGCAACCACAAAAATATTCTTAAACCCAATCAATAATAAAGACTCATAAAATCCTTTTGCCATATCCTGACCTTCATCAATCACCAAATAGCGATTGCCATAATCAGGCAAAACATTATCCGGATTATCTTTAAAACTCCTAATGTTTGAGATAATACTCTCCCAGTCATTGTCAATATAAACTGGCGTGATATTTACCCTAGGGGCTTTTTCATTAAATATCTCTTTATATATTTGGTTATTGAACCAACCAATATAAGTGGTAAGATTTACCTTTTCAACCACTTTATCCTGACCGCCTGACTGCTCTGTGGACTTGGCAAGCTGTTGGTTGGATTCATTGAGCAGTGTATTATACACCAAGCAATGATATGTTTTTTCTTCACGTTGCAATTTTTTGACACGAAACAGTGCCACCACAGATTTGCCCGTACCAGGCCCGCCTGCGATAAGATAACGACCTTCACTAGGTAGTGCCATGACTCTCTCTTGGGTTTTGGTCAAATCTTCAATATTGGGCAAGCTAAATCGTCTGGACTTATCCACAAAATCTCCTTATTTTCATTTCACAAAATCAAAAATAGACGGCGTATGCTCATCGCCTTTTATCATCACACGGTCTAACAAGACGTTGCCACACATACAGCTTGTCTCGGGTAACAACAAACATGAATGGCATGCTGCCATATTTAATAATGCAGGTCCTTGCCCTTCATGACTGCCACACACAGGGTCAAGCGAACACCATTGGACACGCTCAAATACACGGGTCAGCACCTGAATCATACTCTTGGGTTCGGACAATTCAACCAGCCCACCAAGTGTACCATCTACGTCCGCAATCGCCGTGTAAATCAGCACGCCTGCCATAGGGTTGTCAGGGTCGCTGCTGCTGTAAATCTTCTCTTTTAAAGATGCCGCAGGATAACCCGCTAAACTTTCAAGTTCCTTAATCAATAAGTGTGAGAATGCGTGCAAAAACAAAAATCTGGCATTTACCACCAAATCTTTTTGGCTTAGCGTGTAAGCATGAGCACTGCCAGATAATCGTTCAGCAAAAATCTCTGCTCGTTTTTGGATTTGCTCATCTTGTTGCCATCGCTTGATGATAGATTCATTAAAACTGATAAAAATCCCTTCGCCATACAACTCCAAAGCAGGTAGCCAATTACTAATGCCCATCACATCAGGCGGTATGGTTCTATCATCCCTGTCCTGCTTATGATTGCCGCTCAATTCACCGCCATTAATTTGCTCTGTATTATCCACACTTATTTTGGTGTCATCGGACAACAACTCGCCACCACGAGTAAAGCCCTTAAACACCAAAATTTCTTTGAGTTTATTAACTGCCACAACTTTATCAATAAGTCTGTCAAACTTACCAAAACCATCTTGATTCATACTTTGCAAAGTATGATGAAATTCATCGCTCACATGATGAGTGACAAAATCTTCATCATCATCAAAATTTGTGGGCGTCATCAAAGCCTCATACTCCAATTCATGCAGTGGTTTTTCTTGAAACTCCTGATCAAAATTAGGATAACCCTCACGCAATAACTCAATCGCCTCTTCTAAGGATGCATTATCGCAATCAAATTCACTTTTTAGACGATTTTTCAGGGCTTTTTGCTCATCAGAGTATGCACCTCTCTGTAAAAGCTCATCTTTTTTTTCATGGCAATATAATCTATCAACAAGCGTACCACGAGCAATGCGAGATTCTGGCGGTATCACCAATGCCTCTTTGGTGATTGGTGTATGTACCCGAGTGTCATTGACTTCCATGATATAAGCAGTGGGTTGTGCCTTTGATGTATCTTGCTCTTCTTCTAGCTGTCTGCCATCAACTTTAAAGCACGCATCATAAAGCCAAGGCTGTTGATAGCCTTGAAAATATCTTGACTCACCAAGGCTAAACACCTGAGATGCCCCACAATCGCAAGCTACCTTGTTTTCTTGATAACCTTTGTCTGTTCTGGCATACCATTTTAGTTTATTATTCCGCCAATCACACCCCTTGCTACCACGATGTGCGATGCGATACCAAGGTACATCATACATATAACCACGGTTATCTACTTGCACCAAATGCACCTGCTCAAGCTCGCCATGGCAGTTTGGCTCATTGCAAACCAACATGGTCTTGTTATCTTTTTTATCTGATTTGTCGGTTTTATCAGAATCATCCAGCTGTTTGTGACTGCCTTTGTGTAAACGTCTGCATTTTGTACAGACAAACCAACTAGGAAATACCTGAGCAGGGATATAATACCCACTACCCTGCTCAAACTCACCTTCGTTGTCTATCTTGCCCACAGGTGGACGTCTTAGCTTTTGTGTAATGCCCAAAGATTTTTTAATTTGTTCAACGTATAAAATCTCCTTACCAAATGGGCGACCCTCTTTATCCGCCCAAAAACTTGTGTCCTTGACCGTAACACAAAACTGAGATGTACGCACAATAGAACCCACCGCACAATGGCGTAGCAAGTGCGACAGTCTGACATTGCTAAATTTTAATTTTTTCATAGTATCCCCAACACCCCTGTGTCTTCTACATTACGCATACTCTGCAAAGTCGCCCAAAGCCCTTTTTCGCCTTGTCCGTGAGCATATATCAAGCTTCGACCCGTACTGTCTTGGGCTTTGTAGTACAGTTTTGGCGAAAAACGCTTGGCAGATAACACCTGAGCATACTCTTGCCACTCTTGGCATAAGCCATCGATATGGCGAACAATGGCATCTGCTCGGGCAGGGTCAGCCTGACAACAAAACGCTTTGTAGATATCAACAACTTCTTTGATTTTTTCATCTGTGGCATAAAATTCATGAGCTTTGTCATTGCCAAGCATGGCTGTCACACCGTGTCGCACCGCAATGACAAGTCCTGCGTGCAACGCTCGGCGACGTGCTTGGTGCGTGTAAGGGGTAATACTGGTCGGCTCTACATGGCGATAAAAGGACTGATGATAAGGATAGAAGTTCTCATAATGCGACAAACTGCGAGCTTGGTCTCTATAATAATTGGCAAACACCACCCCTGCAATGTCACCACGCCCCACACGGCTACTTGCCTGAATGTACTCAGCGGTCGTGATGGGCTGACCGTTGATAATCATGAGTGCCAAGCGAGACACATCAAGCCCTGTGGCAACCATGTTGGTGGCAAGCACCACACTCACTGATTCAGGGTCGCTTCTGTCTTTGGCAAGCTGCCCAAAGATGCGAGTGTTGTCGCTGTCGGTGTTATTACTGGTGAGTTGTTTGATGAGAGCACCTTGTCGCCCCTTAATGTCCTTTGACACCACTTCATTGAAAAATCTTTCATTAAAGCCTAATTTTTCAAGTTTATCTTTTCTATCCAACAACAGTTCATTTTTGTGTGACGGTTCATCATTGTGTGACGGTTCATCATCACGACCAAAAAATTCATTGACATAATCTTGGTAGTGCGATTTCACATCTGATAAAAAAGCCTGATGGCTGTTGCCCACACCTTTTAGACTGCCATGATACACCACTTGCGTCCACCAAGCGTCTATCCAGTCAAAGTATTCCTGCTCACTATGTCCAAACTTAACAAAAGGGGCAACCATCAATAAAGATGCCAAAGGCGTTAATGCTTTTCGGCGACTGAGCAATGGAGCAAAATACCCCACATACAGCCGACCTGCTCGCACATCAAGCGGTACTTCTTTGGCAAAAAATGCATCGCTGGCAGACAAGCCTTGCGGTGGGAAAATCGCCAAGTCCTTAGCAAATAGTTTTTGCACTTGGTTTTTGGCCTCTTTGATGGTGGCGGTTGATGCCACATATTTGGGGCGTACACCTTTGGCAGTGATGACCGTCTGTAAGGCAGACTCATACACCCCTGCCACCGAACCCAACGCATTGGCAATCAGATGCAGCTCATCTTGAATGATAAGCTCAGGCGGGCGATTTGACCCTAGCCCAAAAAAGGCAGATGAGCTCTCATTCCATGCAAACATCGCACATTTATCTATCGTGGCAAGCAGGACAGTTGGTGGCGTGCGATACAGCATCTCATCCACGATTTGGCATGGCAGTTTTGCATCATCTTTGCCATAGTCGCATGCTTTGTTGTGACAAGCTATATAAAAATAACTCTTGTCCATGTGGAAGTTTTGATGATTAAACGCTGTGCGACACCACGGGCATTGGGTGATGATGAGTGAGCTGTACTCATCCTTGTGCTTGGCTTTTTGTAGTCGCTCTTGGGTGTCTTTTAAGGTATTTGGACTTGATGACTGCCCTACCCAAAGTCCGATGCTTATCGGCTCTTGTCCAAACATCGGATTGTCTTTACGGATAAGCTCCAAAGCACAAATCAAGCGAGTGGCTCGTAAAAACTGCTGAACGGTAAGTAGTTTTAAGGTATAACGCATGAGTACCGTTGTACCCCCGCCTGAATTTGGATATCTGAGTCGTCTGTACAAAATCTGATACGCCGTCAGTCCAAGATACGCTTCGGTTTTGCCACCACCTGTGGGGAACCAAATCAAGTCCACCGTATCACGAAAATCATCGTATTCAAGCGTGGTAGATTTTAAAGCGGTCAAAACAAACGCCAACTGAAAGGCACGCCAGCTTTTGCTTGGGTGCGTCATCTGCATATACATGGCACGATTGGCATAAGCAAAAGCAGCAGCGACCATCTCATCAGACTCAATCAGCTCAATCCCTACATACATACGCTCACACGCTGTTATCATGCCAGCCACTAAACGCTCGCCTGCGGGTCTGTTTTGGGTATCCATACGGTCAAGCTCATGGATTTGGCTTTGTATCCATTCACGATACCGCTCCACAAATGCCTTTAACTCTCGGCATACCGCTTGGGTATTGGTATGAGTATTTTGTAAAAACGCCATAGAAAGCACGTTTTTTATAGACTCATCATTGATGTCAGCGGTAACCTGTGGCACTTCTTGGATGGGCATAAAATCCGACATAATCTCATGCACCCGCCCATCTTTTAATATCCAATGAGCCGCCGCCCCATGCCCAACTGCATAGACCTTTTTGTGGCGGTATTGTAGCTGTATTTCCTGCTCGCTTTCACTAAGCAGGGCATAATCCACACTGGGATAATCGCCCACCACACCTTCATCGACCACACAAGAGAATTTCACATCAAATAGTGTTTTTAAAGCCTGCTCTTTTTTGTGACCAGCCTTGGTCTTAGTATTATCTTTTTTATCATCAGATTCGCCTGCCAACTGTTGTGTATTGACAAGACTTACTGTGATGATTGTACCGTGAGTGTGCGGCGTGGTGCGTACATTAATACTTGCCAAGCTTTGTGCTTGATTTTTATCATTACTTCTAATAAAAATGGGATGGTTTTTTTGGATGTCATCATGACGGATGACAATACTTTCATCAGACAATGCCAAACAATCTATTTCATAGCTGTCCTTAACATACTGTCCTTCCTTATTACGAGCTTGACCATCAGCTTCACCATCAATTCCAACAAAACGTTTGGCAGACGCCATGACTTGAATTTGCCATGAACGGCTCGCCACAAAAAACGAAAAACCCACCGATGACGGTGGTACATAACGAACCTGCTTGACCGATTCGGCAGTTTCTTTTTCATCTTCTTGGGCGGACGTGGCATCTGTTGCCATCTCATCAATTACATCGCCAGCAGGGTCAATCCCCAAACCCGCCCCAATCGGAAAAAGCACGCCCACGACATACCTGTCAGACGGCAACCCTAAATACACCTGCGACTGTTTTAGATTGGCACCTGACAACTCTGCCTTTACCCAATCCACCATACTACGACGGTGTTGTGCCATCAAATCTTTGGAACGCTCCAAACCACCACTCATAAAAATCTCTTTTATTAACAACTGTTTTATTTTAAAACAGATAACCATCAAATACAAGAATTTATGTCATAATCCGCCCCATTGAGCGAATTTTGGCAATAAAAAAACCGCTTAATCCTAAGACTAAACGGCTTTTTAAAACATCATTTAAGCACTTCAATCCCACCCATATAAGGCTGTAACACCTTAGGAATATTGACCGTGCCGTCTGCGTTTTGGTGGTTTTCTAAGATGGCAAGGAGCGTTCTGCCCACCGCAAGCCCTGAGCCGTTTAGGGTATGCACAAGCTCGGTTTTTTTGCCGTCCTTGACCCTTGCCCCCATACGGCGAGCCTGAAAATCGCCACAATTAGAACAGCTACTAATCTCACGATACGTATCCTGAGACGGTAGCCACACTTCAATATCGTAAGTCTTGACCGCCCCAAAGCCCATATCACCCGTGCATAGCGTGATGACACGATAGGGAAGCTCCAACGCTTGCAAAATACTCTCGGCTTGGGCAGTCATCTCTTCTAGGGCTTGCATGGACGTGTCCGCTCGCACGATTTGTACCATTTCTACTTTTTCAAATTGGTGCTGACGGATAAGCCCACGAGTGTCTCGCCCTGCTGACCCTGCTTCACTACGAAAGCAAGGCGTATGAGCGGTGAGCTTCATCGGCAAATCGCTCGGGGCAAGTATCGTATCACGCACGGTATTGGTAAGTGGCACTTCGCTTGTCGGTATCATATAATAGCTGTCCGACACCTTAAATAGGTCTTCTTCAAATTTAGGCAGTTGTCCTGTTCCCTTTAAGCTCTCACTATTTACCATATAAGGCACATACATTTCGGTGTAGCCCTTACTGATGTGCGTGTCTAGCATAAACTGAATCAACGCTCGGTTAAGCCGTGCAAGTCCGCCTTTTAACGTGCTAAATCTTGCTCCCGTGAGTTTGCTTGCCAACGCAAAATCAAGCTGCCCCAAGCCTTCGCCAATGTCGGTATGGTCTTTAATCTCAAAATCAAAGGTTCGTGGCACACCCCATGTGCGTACTTCCACGTTGTCGCTCTCGTCCGCCCCCACAGGCACGCTGTCATCAGGCAGGTTCGGTATGGCAAGGCTTGCATTTGTGATGACCGCTTGCAAGTCCCTTAGCTCGTTTTCGGCGGTTTTCATCTCATCACTTACCTTTTCCATTTGGGCAAGCAGGTCATCGGCATTTTCGCCACTGCGTTTTAATTCGCCAATTTTTTTTGCCCCTGCGTTTTTTTGAGCTTGCAATTCTTCGGTACGGACTTGTAGCTCTTTGCGTTTGGTTTCTACATCCGTCCAAAACGCCACGTCAAGTTCATAGCCACGGGTTGCCAGTTTTTCTTTTAAAGCGGTCAAATCGGTGCGTAATAATTTGGGGTCTAGCATGGGTTTACCTTTTTACTAAAATTTTGCTCATCATATCAAATTTACCACAAAATTTCACTTGTTTTTGTTTTTTGGGTTTATTTTTTGGCAAGTTTTGGGTAATATAGGCATTTTTACCGAGAATTGACCGCCATGAGCCAAGCCAAGATCAAAGCCAAAAAACAAGACGCACTCTACCCCTACACCCTACAACCTGTCGCCCTAAACATGACGGACGCTGAATTCAAATCGGCACAGCTTGCCCTATTTGAAAAAACCGCTCAATCGGTCGGCTTCAAATCCATTCGTACCAAAGAATGGATAATTTTGGGCGTGTTGGTCGTGCTTGCCATTTTGGGGCTTGTTTTTGTCAGTGGCTATTCTACGATTATTTTTTGGATTATGCTTGTGGGCGTGGGCATCTACCTTGCCCTGCGGACGCTTGGGCTACAATGGTACATGAAAAAAGAATTTGAAAAACAAGTTGCCGAGAGCGGTCTGCCCGATGAGATGAGCGAGCTAAAACTTGGCGTACAAAGTCATGGGCTTATCATGGCTGTGCCTGTCAAAAATGCCCCCGCTCCGCAAATGCGTGGCATGAATCTACGCCACGCCCCCATGCAGCAAGGGGTCATTCCGTGGTCGGCGGTTAGCCAATGGGACGAGACGGACAATTTTGTTTTTATCATGTTTGAGCTAAATGGGCAAAAGGGCAGTCAAATCCTGCCAAAACGCCTAAGCCAACAGCATTTCCCCGTAAATACCGTCATCAAGCATTTACAAGAAGTTACACCAAAGGGCTTGAAAGCGGATAATATAACAGTATAATGATTCTCAATAAATCCACAAATTTACTGTGTATTTATTGAATAAATTTATGATAATCATCAAAATCACTAATTTTACTCATCATAAAATTGTGGTATTATGATTATATAAATAAATTGATTACCAAAAATCAATTTATAATACTGATTTATAAACCAACCAATCGGAGAAATGTTATGAGTACCAATCAAATCGGTCTTGAAAAAGCAGAACTTACCCCAGTTATCAAAGCCCTAAACGCCCTACTGTCTAGCTATCATCTGTTTTATATCAACGTGCGTGGCTATCATTGGAATGTCAAAGGCGAGCATTTTTTTACCTTGCACCCAAAATTTGAAGAGCTGTACACCGAGCTACAACTGCAAATTGACGAAATCGCTGAACGCATCCTAACGCTAGGTGGTACGCCATTACACGCTTATAGTGATTTTGCCGAGCGTTCTAGCATCAAAGAAGACAAAGGCGTGTTTGACGGTCGTGGCTGTGTGGAAGGCGTGGTTAAGGGCTTGCAAACACTTATCGAAGAACAACGAGCCGTTGCTGAGCTTGCCGAAGGGGCATCTGACCAAGGCACGTCCGACATCGTTACAGAATATGTTCAAGCCCAAGAAAAAGAAATTTGGATGTATAATGCGTTTTTGGGTTAATCCACATCATTTAACCCATCATTAACCCAATTAAAAAGCCCTTAACTCTACATTAAGGGCTTTTTATCGTGCCTATTTCTAATTCTAAAATAGATCACCATCAGCCAAATGCTGGCACACGCTTAGGAATGGTGCTCAAAAATTCATTTCTGGCTTGATTGTCCGTCTCATACACCCCAAGCATACAGGTGGTGCGGGTGGTGGACTGTTGTTTGCCCACGCCACGCATCATCATGCACATATGGCTTGCGTCCATGACGACCGCCACACCACGACAGTTCGTAAGCTCATGAATGGCTTGGGCGACTTGTTTGGTTAAGTTTTCTTGGATTTGTAGGCGTTTGGCATACATATCAACAATGCGAGCCAGTTTGGATAAGCCCAATACCTTACCATTTGGCAGATAGCCGATGTGTGCCACGCCAAAAAATGGCAGGATGTGATGTTCGCACAATGAATAAAATTCAATGTTTTGCACAAGCACCAAATCAGCATTATCGCTGGCAAAAATGGCATTATTGGCAACCGTATGCAGGTCTTGATGATAGCCTGCCGTCAAGTCCCGAAAGGCTTTGGCGGCACGCATGGGCGTATCAAGCAGTCCTTCACGGCTTAGGTTCTCGCCACTGGCGGAGATGATATTGGCGTAGTTCTGGGCGGTGGCTTCTACATCAAAAGAAAAGGCGGGCGTGGCGTGGCTGTCGCAATGTTGGCACATGGTATTATCAAATAAAAATAAACGTGATATTATAGCGAAAAAGACAAGATTTGCCAAATGGTTTGTGTGCTTTGTCATGGTAATGGGTTGTAATTTTTGCTTTTTTAAATTTACCCTTTTAAAATAGCCAAATTCAAATAAATGGCGATTAATTAAAAGTTTACAATCGTTCCTAAATTTTCCCCATTTGACAAAATCTGTGGTATAATGCCAACAATTTTAACTAAATGCGTGGAGCGACTGATGTTATTAAAAGGTCAACGATTTGTGGTAACGGGCATTGCCAGTAAGCTGTCGATTGCGTGGGCGATTGCCGAGTGCTTGCACCGTGAAGGGGCGGAGCTGATTTTGACTTACCCCAACGACAAAATCAAAAAACGGGTAGACATGGCGGCCGAGACCTTTGGGGCGGTGGCGGTGTTGCCTTGTGATGTTAGCTCGGATGATGAGATTGCCAAATGCTTTGATGAAGTAGCTCGCATTTGGGGCGACGGCGTGAACGGTGTGGTACACGCCATTGGTTTTGCCCCTGCCGAGCAGTTGGACGGTGATTTTACAGACGCCACGACCCGTGAAGGCTTTGCCATCGCTCACGACATCAGCTCATACAGCTTTGTGGCACTTGCCAAAGCCAGTCGTGAATTGCTTGCCAAACGTCAAGGTTCGCTTTTGACTTTGACTTATGAAGGCAGTATTTCTGTATTGCCAAATTACAACGTCATGGGACTTGCCAAAGCCAGTCTAGAATCGTCCGTGCGTTATTTGGCAAGCTCGCTGGGCAAAGAAGGCATTCGTGTCAATGCCATTAGTGCAGGCCCCATTCGTACGCTTGCCGCCAGTGGCATCAAGTCATTCCGCAAAATGCTGGACGTTACCGAAAAAGTAACGCCCTTACAACGCAACGTCAATCAAATGGAAGTGGGTAACGCCGCTTTATTCCTGCTATCGCCTTGGGCGAGCGGTATTACAGGCGAGATTTTGTTTGTGGACGCAGGGTTTAATACTGTCGGACTAAGCAGTGAGCTTATAGAACTGGTGGCGGACGATACCGAGTAAGACACGCCTAAGTCTTGTAAAATTTTGTAACATTTTAACAGCACACAATCAAGCACGTCTTGTGTTGTGTGCTTTTATTTTTGTCCAAAGTTTTGTAAACTAATTGGTTTGGTATCACTCATTCATCCGTCATGCAAAACCAACTTCCCACTTGGGTACTGTGTGGGGCGGTGGTGTTGGCATTTAGTGCTGGCATTTTGAATACAACCGCACTCATGGGATTTACTCACGTTTCGGCATCACACGTTACGGGCAACATCAGCCTGCTGGCGGTTACGTCTTTTCATCATGACTGGGAAAACCTATGGCTACTGCTTGTGTCGGTGGGCTCGTTTTGGCTTGGCTCGGTGCTAAGTGGCATGATTATCGGGGGCAGTGAGCTACACATCAAACGTCATTATGGCTATGCCATGTACCTAGAATTTGTCCTGCTCTGTGGCAGTCTGTCGCTGTATCTATCGGGCAACGACTACGGGCAAATGCTCATCGCCATGGCGTGCGGACTACAAAACTCCATGGTGGCAACCTATCATGGGGCGGTGGTGCGTACCACGCATCTGACTGGGGTAACGTCCGATTTGGGGGCGACTGTGGGGCATTGGCTTGTGGGGCGAAAGGTCAGTCTTGCCAAAGTGGTGCTACAAAGTGCGTTATGGTGGGGATTTTTTGGCGGTGGCTTTGTGGCGGTGTGGCTGTATGCCAAATATGGCTATTGGTCAATGCTTCTGCCGATTACCATTATTTTTCTCTCGGCAATCAGTTATGTGCATATGGAAAAATGGTTTCGTCGTTCCGAGCGTATGATTAAATTTATGATGATAAAACGCAAAAGAAAAAGATAGGGTGGGATTTTTAAAATCAATAGGGGAAATTGCGATATTAATGGTTGTAAATTTATAATTGAAAATATGATTAATTAGATACCTAAAATTTTTAAAATGTATTTTTTAAATAAAATACTTGGGCGAATACAATTCACCCCTACATATCTCAATTTAATAATACCAAATTAAAATTAAAATCAAATAATAGTAAGGTGCGTACCGCGCACCTTTTAAATGAAAAATCTGATTGGTGCGTCATACGCACCTACTGTCATTGGTGTATTTTGAAATTAAATGATTATAAATTAAAATAAATTAAAATCAAATAATTTAAGGTAAATTGAGCGGTTTAATAAAAACCCAATATCATGAAATCAGTTATTTTAATATAAGCCCTAGCCGTCCACTTTAAAATTTTCCAAATCAGGCAATTCGGGCAATTCTTTTAAATCAGTCAAACCAAATGCGTCCAAAAACGCCTTGGTGGTGTGCAATAAGGCAGGGCGACCCAACACGTCTTTATGTCCCTTTTCCATAATCCAACCCTTATCAAACAGTTGGCGTAAGATATGGCTAGACACGCTCACGCCACGAATATGCTCGATATCCGAGCGAGTAACAGGCTGTTTATAAGCGATGACACTTAGGGTCTCTAACAGGGCTTGGCTTAGGGTCTCTTGGCGTTCGGGGAATACCTGATGAATGATGCGACTGTACGAGTCCTTGATTTGCAAGCGATAGCCACTGGCGGTCTTGGCAAGGGTCAGCACGCTGTGCGACAAACGCTCTTCTAGCACCGCCAGTGCCACATCAAATTCATCTTGGCTTATCATCAAATGCTTTTTTAAATCATCTGCCGTCAAAGGCGACTCGCTGGCGTGCAGTAGCACTTCAATATAGCGACTTAACGCTGTGGCAGTGGCGTGGGTGTCTTTGATGTCATCAGCGATTTTGTCGCTATCACTGTTGGGTGTAAGCGTGGATAAGGGTTGGTTGTTTTGCATACGGTTGTCTAGGGCGTATTGAACATTGATAACATTCTTATAGATATGGCAAAATTTGACAATTTCAACCAATTTTTGCATGAAAAATGGCTAAATCTTGTTTTTCATCGTCAAAAACTTGGCTGATAGAACGACTATCAGCCTGTGTTTTTTCCTTGAAAAACGTGCGATTTTTCTCATTTTTCATTGCAAATACCAATATTCAACACGCCCTAATGATCAATGAAGCCAATATAAAGTCTGCTCGGACAAGTCAAAGCCGGTGTTGTTGATGTTAAATAAAGGGTCTTTTTGCTTGCCTTTTTTGGACGTGGGGGCGTCCATGACTTCAAGCTGAAAACTCTGGGCGATGTCCACATTTATCTCACTTTTGAGTAGGGCGTCATCACCGTCAGCAAAGCCAATCAGCCCCCGTTTTAGAAGCTCTAACACCGCCACAAAACTCACGACCACGCCCACACGCCCCTGCGTTTCATCGAGTAGCTCGGCAAACGTGCCAGAGCCTTGTTGGCTTAACATCAGGCTAATCTTAGCGATACGCTCAGGCAGTGGCACAGGGTCGGTCTTGATGTGGTGCATTTGATAATCAGGCTTGATTTGCATAGTAATCAAGCTGTTGATGAGTATCTGGGGCGAGTAGCTTGGCAATTCGGCTTTCATGGCTTCACTACTAGGCAGGCTTGCAAATGCCAAAAACACATCACGTTCTAGGCGGATGAGACTGTCTAGTCGGCGACTGGCTTCTTTGATTTGGGCATATTCTTCTAGCCGTCTGATGAGTCGTGCTTTGGGGCTCAGCTCTTCGCCTATGATTTCAGGTTGGGGTAGCAAAAGTTCGCTTTTTATGGCAATGAGCGTACTTGCCATGAGCAGATAATCGCCCGCCAGTTCAAAATAAGTATCATCAAGCTCTTTGATGTAGGTCAAATACTGCTCGGTAATCGGTAAAATGGCGGTTTCGGTCAAATCAAAATTATTCTTTTTAACCAAATACAACAAAAAATCAAGCGGGCCTGCAAATTGTTCAAGCCATATCGCAAATGCTTGGGGTGGGATATATAAATCATCAGGCAATGATGAAACGGGCGTATCAAAAATACGGATGGGGGTGTCGGGTTGGGCGGTGTCGGTCATTTAATGGGTTTGCCTTAAATGTTTGATATGTTCTTTTTTGTTGGTTTTATTGTTTTCCAATCTTTTCATGTTTAATAAATGAATTAAACGCTCTATCTCATCTTGGCGAAGTATGGGTTCTTTTATGGATAAAATATAATCCGTAAAATTTGATAAGTAACAAATATTATCAGGAAAAGAGCTTTTTAATTCACAATTCCCAGCAAAAACAATAACAGAATGAAAATAATCATTTGTTAAATTTAAAGTTTTTTCTAAGGCTTTGATGTGTCGGTAATTTTGATGTAATGGATTTTGAAAGAATTGCTTTTTGCCATAAATATTTTGCACCCATTTTTTATCATGAACTTTGCCAAAAATCCAACCTTGATAATTTTTGGTTTCCACCACAAAAATACCAAATTTAGAAATATAAATATGGTCAATTTGCGTAATGCCAAATTCATCTTGAATTAAAACATCATGAAAATCATGATAAATATCTGTTGGTAAAGTACTGTTTGATTTTATATTTACCAATTTTTCGCCAAACCACCCTTTAAATAAGGGTGATTTTAAAAAGGCGATGATGAAAAATATTGGCAAAAACCACAAAAGTGGTTTTAATGAATTGATAAAAATGGGCAAAATATCCATTTATTTCAACTTCGCAAGCGGTTTAATCCCAATCGCACGTCTGGTTTTATCGAGCTGTTTTTGGGCGACACGGCGAGCCTTAACCGCCCCCATTTGCAAAATCTCTTCAAGCTCCTTAGGATTTGCCATAAGATGAGCGTATTTTTCACGCATGGGAGCAATCTCGCCGTCAATCTTGTTAAACAAAATCTCCTTAGCTTCGCCCCAACCGATACCACGTCTATAATGCTCGGCAAGGGCATTTATCTCATCAGGCGTGGCAAAGGCCTTATAAATCTCAAAAATATTACATTCATCGGGATTTTTGGGTTCTTCGGGGGCTTGGGAGTTGGTTACGATTTGTCCGATTGCTTTTTTTAGTGCCTTTTGCGGGTCAATGGTGGGACTGCCGTCCCCAAATAGCGGAATGGTGTTGCCGTAGGATTTGCTCATTTTGCGACCGTCAAGCCCTGTCAGTAGGGGCGTGTTTTCGTCCGTTACGGCAGTCGGGAGCGTGAACAGCTCTTTGTATTTAAAATTAAACGTCCCTGCAATGTCTCGTGCCATTTCAATGTGCTGAATCTGGTCTTTGCCGACAGGGACGTGCGTGGCGTTAAACATCAAAATATCCGCACTCATCAGCACAGGATAGCTAAACAGCCCCATGCTGATACCAAAGTCAGCGTCCGTGTCTTCTTTGGCAAGGTTCATATCCACGCTCGCTTTGTAGGCGTGGGCTCGGTTCATCAGACCTTTGGCACAAGAGCAGTTTAAAATCCACGCAAGCTCAGGAATCTCAGGAATGTCCGACTGGCGATAAAAGGTAACTTTCTCGGGGTCAAGACCGCAGGCAATCCAAGTGGCGGCAATGGCTTTGGTGGAGCGATGAATCTCATCAGGGTCAAAACATTTGATAATCCCATGATAATCCGCCAAAAAGAAAAAGGCGTCATCATCGGAGTTTTGCACCGCTTGAATGGCAGGGCGAATCGCTCCGACATAGTTGCCCAAATGGGGAATGCCTGTGGTGGTAATGCCTGTTAAAATGCGTTTGGTGGTTGGTGCGGTCATGATTTTCTCTTAATGTTAAATTATTGTTCAATCAAACTTTTGACGGTTTGGCAAATGGGTGCATTATCAATGCTTTTTGATTTATTGATAAATCGTTTATCAAAACTGCTTAATGGTAAATAATCATACTGTTTGGCAATGGCTAAATGAATGGCATCAGCAATATCCATGCCTTCAATCGCCCAACGCATTGCAGAAATTACCGCTTGTTTATGTTCTAAAATAATCGTGGGTAATTTTGATAAAATCAAAATACTTTCAATGACACTTAGTTTTGATTTATCGTAAGATTGTAATACCCACGCCAATTCTAATATCACTGTTATGGGTACAAAACATTGATAATTACTTAATAATTGCAATGCCATTTCTTGTTGGTCAATATCATCGCCCAAAAAATAACGGGCAAGAATATTGGTGTCTATGCTAATGGTTTTCATAAACCTGCCTTAATGCGTTTATCATCAGCATTTAGCATTGCCATGATGCGTTTGCTTTGCTCGTCAATATTTTCATTATCATCGGCAACATCATTTTTTAAAAAATTGGCGTATTTGGCAATTTCTGGCAAAATGGGTTTTTTGGTTGGTTTTTGGGCGGATAATAAAAGCACGGTATCATCGTCAAAATCTGCCAAAACATCATCATCAAGCACAATCAAGCGATGAGAGCCAAATTTTTCAACCAATTCTCTTGTGGTAAGTTGCATGGTTTTATCCTTGTCAAAATGAATGTCAATTATAGCAAATTTTTTTAAAATTTTCTTTAAAATATAGGGCATGTCTGACATTGATAACATTTTTATAATACGATAAAGTTTCTCGCTTTAATCAGTTTTTATTGCAAATACCAAAGGCAAGCACACCCTATATTTTATCATTTTTTATAGTCTGGCAAAAATCATTTTGACAAAATAAGCAGGAAATTTTATAATGTATATATCTAAAATATACACAATCATAAGGGGAATTGTTATGACTGTTGCCAGTATCTTTAAAACCAACCAGACCCAAGCTGTTCGCCTACCCAAAGTCGTGGCATTCCCTGATAACATCAAGCACGTTGATGTTAAAGTGGTGGGTAATACTCGCATCTTGTCGCCTGCGGGGTCGGCATGGGATTATTTTTTTGACCATGTGGACGTGCCAGATGATTTTATGAGTGAACGGGAACAACCCATGCCCCAAGAGCGAGAAGAGCTTTTCCCATGATGACTTATATGCTTGACACCAATATTTGCATTTATGCCATGAAAAACAAACCGCAAATTGTGCGTGAGCGGTTTAATCTACATCAATACGAGCTCTGTATTAGTAGCGTAACACTCATGGAGCTGGCGGTCGGTGCTGAAAAGTCCATGTCTCGTGAAAAATCCTTTCATGCCTTAGAAGTATTTGCTGATACGCTGACCGTATTGGATTATGATGTTCGTGCCAGTTTTCAAACCGCCAACATCAAAGCCACGCTTGAAAAACAAGGTACACCCATTGGGGCGTATGATGTCATGATAGCAGGACACGCCAGAAGTTTAGGGTTGGTTGTCGTTACCAATAACGAACGTGAATTTAACCGAGTGGACGGACTAAGAGTGGAAAACTGGTTAAAATAACTCACCCATAATAATCCGTCCCGTCCGCCTGCGTTTTAAACCGCCGATGAAACCACATCCATTGGGCAATATCCTTTTTGATACTATGCTCCATGATGTCGTTAATACGCTGGGCGTCCGCCACTTCATCATCGCTTGGGTAATTTTCAATGACAGGCGATAGGCTGATATGATAATGCGGGCGTTTGCCTTTGGGGATATTGTCAGGCGTTTGGCGAATCATATCAAAGGCAATAAACACAGGCGGATTTTTTTTATTCATGCTGGCAAATCGTCTTTGGGCGATAATGGTTGCAGACGGCACGCCAAAAAATGTCGCCATGACCCCATGCTCCAAGCCAAAATCTTGGTCAGGGCTATACCATATCACTTTACTATCTTTAATTCGACTGATGAGTTTTTTCATATCACGGCTATTAATCTGCTCATCAAAAATATGACGGCGACCATTATAGATAAACCATTCCAAAAGCGGATTATTTTGTTTGCGGTATAGACAGTCAGCAGGGAAAAACTGCGTACATAATCGCCCACCCAAATCTAATGTCGTAAAATGCCCGCCCAATAATATCACGGCTTTATTTTCTTTTTGAGCGGTGATTAAATGCTGTAATCCTGAAATGCTAAACGTGCGTTTAAAGACATTGGGGCGAAACCATGCGTTTAGCGTCTCAAAAATACCAATGCCTTGATTGACAAAAACCTGTTTGGCGATTAGCACTTTTTCATCATCGCTTTTATTGGGAAAGGCAAGGGTTAAATTCGTGAGCGTATCTTTGACCCGTCTTTTGATAAGCATATACGCCAATTCGCCAATTTTTCTGCCAAGCCAAAACTGGATACGAAGTGGCAAATAAACAAGCGGTAAAAATATCATTAACGCAAGCCAAATTCCCCAGTATTTTGGCAATAAAAATTCCCATTGAAATGGGGCTTTGTCCGCCATGCTTGTTTGTTTGTGAGTGGCGGTCAAATCGGGCATTTTTTTAATGTCAATTTGTGGGTTATTTGATTGTGGGGTTTGATTGTCGGTGTGGCAATTGCCCCCACAGCAGTTTTTATTGCTCATTGTTTTTGTCTTATACGCTTTTGAATTTGAAATAAACTAAGAAAACCGTTCGTGGTGAGCTTGGGCAACCTACGGTTTTCTAT
>NZ_JADFBZ010000030.1:0-36285 GCF_015223095.1 Moraxella sp. K127
ATTCAGGGTTTTGCAGGAAGTCTAATATGCAAACGTAGGGACGTGCTGAGCACTTCCTTTTCGTTGGATGGATATGAATGACAAACAAAAAAGCCGAAACACAAAAAACCACCCAATAGGGTGGTTTTGAATATGGGGTGAGTAATGGGACTTGAACCCACGACAACCGGAATCACAATCCGGGGCTCTACCAACTGAGCTATACCCACCATAATGAAATGTGCCATTCATAATCAGGCAAATGGCGCGCCTGGCAGGATTCGAACCTGCGACCACCCGCTTAGAAGGCGGATGCTCTATCCAACTGAGCTACAGGCGCTCAACTTACATCACTAACAAAAAAAGCCTATATAGGCTTTAAATGGTCGGGGCGGAGGGATTTGAACCCCCGACCCTCTGCTCCCAAAGCAGATGCGCTACCAAGCTGCGCTACGCCCCGATTTACCAATTTGCGACGTGTATCGCTGTTAGTGGTGCGTATTATAGCGTAATTTTGGGCGGTGTCAATCATTTATTTTTAAAAATTTTAAAAATTTTTATAAGATATTGATTTTTAATGTTTTTTAATCAATTAATTTTCGATAAGTGTCCAGCCCAACGCCTTTGCCCCACGAGTGCCACCCGTCAGATGGATGTAAGTACGGCTTGGGTCTAGGCTCTCTAACAGCTCACACGCACGCCCTGCCTTGGTGCCACCGCCACACAGCACATACACGTCGCCCACGCTTTGGGCAAGCATCTCGGCATTGACATGCTCAATCGGCACATTGATGGCATGGGCGATATGACCTGACCTATAACTGTCAGCATCTCGCACGTCCCAAATGACTAGGTTGTCATTAGGGGTAAAATCGGCAATGTTTTGGGTTTTTATCATGACAATTTTCCAAATAAAATAAGTGCAAGTTTAGCAAATTTGGGGTATGATAGCAATATCTAGAATATCTGGTTTTTGTTATCATTCCAATAAATAATACCGCTCAATTTTACTATTTGCCACAGCCATTTTATAACAATCATTAAGGATAAATCATGACCAAACTTTTTATGTTATATGCAATGATGATTATTTTATTGGCGATATGGACGTGTTTGGCATTGTGGGTGCATATGCCTTTGGGGAGAGTGACTTATGTTGTTATTGGTTTTATTTTATTATTATTATCCATCATTGCAGTTATACCCAATACTTATATTGAAAAATTTGAGGGTCCACTCATTATTGATAAATTAAGTTATTATTCTATACGCATTTTTGGATTGGTTGTTGGTGTTGTGTTTGCTTGGTTTTTTAGTATGAAGCCCAGCAATGACAGAATATGGCAAGATGAATTTCGTCATCAATTCACTTATACCCAAAATGGCAATATCATCACGATACATAACGTGCGTGATTTTGATTGGCATGGCGACAGTTATACCGAGCGTTGGGATACTCGCACTTACAATCTCAATCATCTCACAAGCCTTGATATGATTAGCACAACGTGGGGCATGGACAGCATCGCTCACATCATGGTGTCGTTTGGGTTTGACGACGGGGCGGGCAATATTGACAGGCTTGTTTTTTCGGTGGAAACAAGAAAAGAGATTGGTGAAGAATTTTCAACGATTGGTGGATTTTTTAGAATGTATGATTTATCCATCATTGCAGGGGATGAGCGGGATTTGATTTATACTCGCACCAATATCAGAGATGAATTGGTGTCTGTTTATCCTATTTTGTATGACAAAGACAAAATGAGAAATCTATTTTTGACTTATTTGGATTATGGTCATCGTTTAAATGATATGCCCAAATTTTATCATTCGCTACTTAGTAATTGCACTACCGTTATTTATAAAATGGCAAGTCAGATTGATGATGTGCCAATGGATTATCGTATTATCGTTTCGGGCAGATTGGCGGATTATTTGTATGACAAAGGGGCGATTGATAATGAGCAAGATTTGATGATTTGGAAGTATAATGCTTTTGCCAATCCCAAAGTGTCCCATTTGGGCAATCATGGCAATATTTCATCACAAGAATACTCCGCTCTGATTAGAGAAGGTTTGTCATATTGATGTCATTATTTTTAAGTCAAAAGCAAATGGGCAAGATTGACCTTGCCCATTTTTTAACATCACTCTTGCCAGCTAGGCTCGACACGTTCGCCTTTTTTGTTGATAAAATAAATGCTGTCATCTGTTATGACCATGGCAGAGCCATTGATGAAGCTGGTGGCGTAATCGTATTTTAAGGGCAGGGCGATTTTACCTTTGGGGGTGATATAGCCGTAGTGAATGATGGGTTCGCCATCACTGTCGGTTTTACCGGTATCTTTGGCAACCAATGCCAACTGTTCGCTAAAATCTTCGACGTGGTCGTAGATGGGGGCGATTTTGATTTGACCGTTTTTGTCCATAAAGCCCCATTTGTCATTGATTTTGACTGAAACCAAACCTTGTTCAAACCAGTTGCCCGTCTCATCAAAGCTCGGTTTGATGGCGATGTTGCCTTGTTTGTCAATAAAACCGTATTTGCTGTTTTGGGCGATTTTGGCACGCCCCTCCCAAAAGCCCCACGCATCTTCAAAGGTGGGGTGGATGACAAAGTTGCCTTTGGGATTGATGTAGCCGTATTTGCCTTGTTGTTTGACCAAAGCAAGCCCTTCATCAAAACGACTGGCTTCTTCAAAGGCGGGGTGGATGACGATGTTGCCGTTCGTGTCTGCAAAACCAAATGATGTGCCATCGGTGATGACGGTCATGTTTTCGTTGTACTGACAGTCGCTGGTGTACTCAGTATAAGTAAAGCCCGTCGGTAGATTGGCATCATCTTCGCAGGCGTCGATGTCTTCTGACAGCTCGAAGAGTGCGTAATCGTCCGAATCGACGTTGTCTTCTGCGTTGACGCCTGTCGTGGCAAAAACGGATAGGGCAAGGCATAGGGCGAGCTTTGGGCGAGATGTGAATGGGGTAAAAAAAGAAATGTTCATGGATGATTCCAGATGAGAAAAAGCAATGAATGAGAAAAACGGATTTATTGTACTTGACTTATTGTAAAATTTCAATCAAAGCCACTTTGAGCGACTCAATTTTATCATCATCAAGCAAACTGCCGTCTTTGTCAGACAGATAAAAGATGTCTTCGGCACGCTCGCCTAGGGTGGTGATTCTCGCCCCATGCACTGCCACACCGAGCTTTGAGAAGATTTGCCCGATTTTGGCAAGTAGGGCAGGGCGGTCTTTGGTGATGAGTGATAGGGCGTGATGACCCCGATGGACAAGGGGGGTGGCACGCTCGATGTGTACCTGCGTGGGGACGTTAAAGTGCTTTAAGGTCAAGTTAAAACCAAAACTGGCACTGACTATCTGACACTCGGGGGCGTCTCCTGTGAGTGCTTGGCTAAGCTTGCTCACCAGTTCGTCTCGCCTGTCACTGGGGGTCAGAAAATCACTCATGAGCGTGCCATGCTCATCTCGTTTGGCAAAGCGGTCAATGAGTACATAGCTGTCTAGGGCAGATGGCACGCCGTCAATGGTGGCACTGACGATGGTTGCGTCCAGCACCGACAAGCCAAAGCGGTCAAGCACGCACACGCTGATGGCGAACAAATCATCACGGTCGGGGGTGCAGATAAATAGCTGAATGGCGTCTAATGCCAAATCGGTGTGGGGGCGAATGGCGATGATGGGGCGAGCGTCTTGGATGGCGGATTTTTGTTCTAAGATGACACGGCTTTGCCATGCGATGTCGAGTTTTTTGTGTTTTAAAAAATACTCATCGCCCAGCTCATCCCATAGGGCATGTAAAGTGGTGGGGTTGATGTCGGTCAGCAGGGCTTGGGCTTTGCTTTTGCGACCGGTGATGTAGACGTCTTTGTCCACGACGCCCATGCCAAGGTTTAGCACCTGTCTGGTGCTGATATAAAGCTGTTTTAACAGACTGGCTCGCCATGAGTTCCACAGCTCGCTGTTGGTGGCGTTCATGTCGGCAACGGTCAGCACATACAGGTGGTTTAGCCTGCTGACACTGCCAACAAAATGGGCAAAGCGAGCGATGACATCAGGGTCGGAGATGTCCTGCTTTTGGGCGGTGAGCGACATGGTCAGATGTTCACGCACCAGCCATGACGCAAACTGGCTGTCGCTCTCGGTCATGCCGTGCGATGTACAAAATTCATACACATCAACCGCCCCGAGTTCGCTGTGGTCGCCCCCACGCCCTTTGGCGATGTCATGAAACAAGGCGACAATGACCAGTATGTCTTTGCGGTGGATTTGTTTATAAATCTGACTGACTAGGTCAAATTTTTGTTGATAAATCTCGTTATCCACATCCGTCAAGCGGTGCAAAATGCGAATGAGTAGCAAAGTATGAGCGTCCACGGTGTAGCGGTGAAACAGGTCATACTGCATAAGCCCCATGATTTGCCCAAAGGCAGGTAGGTATGAGCCTAGCACGCCAAAGCGTTTCATCAGGCGTAGGCGATGAAATAGGTAGTTGGGTTCTTGCAGGTTTGCCAAAAACAGAGCCTGATGGGTGGGGTGCTGGCGGTAGTCATCATCGATGCGTGGCGTGGCAAGGTAGATGGCACGCAGGGTGTTGGCACTGATTTTTTTAATGCCTTGTTGCCCCATGACCAGAAAAATGCGAAGCAGTAGGGCAGGATTCTTGTCAAAGGCGTGTGGGTCATGCACGGCAATCTTGGGGTCGTGGCTTGGTAGTTTGCCCTGCTTGACGAGTACGTCCTTTGCCAATCCGTCTTGGTGTAGCGATGAGTCAATGGGGCTTGCCTGTTCGGTGATGGCATAAAAATGCTCATCAATGGGCGTGGTGACAAACTCGGGGTTTAGATAGTTTTCATTAAAATACGCACACAAAAGCTCGGAGAGACTGGCGGTGGTCATCGCATGGCGATAGTAGGTTCGCATGAGTTGCTCTAAGGCGTGCGTGATTTGGCGGTTGTCATCATCGGTATGAGCCAGTCCCATGCTAACAGCGACGGCGCGCTGACGGTCAAAGAGCAGGCGGTCATCATGGCGTGCGACATGGGTGTGCAGATGATGACGTAGGCACCATAAAAAGCGTTTGGCGGACTCCAAGGTGGCGTATTTGTCAGGGCTTAAAAAGCCTACTTCAACCAAATCATGAAATTCCCGCACCCCGTCAAAATAAAACTTACCAAGCCACAAAATAATGTGCAAATCTCGCAGTGTGCCAGGGGCGGTCTTGATGTTCGGCTCTAAGTTGTATTCGGTGGCGTTATGGGCAAGATAGCGGGCTTTGGATTCGCTCATCTTGGCACCAAAAAAGGCTTTGGCAGTCCACGCCCCTTTGACAGCAAGGGTTGGTACGTCGGTCAGTGTGTCATTACCAGCCAAAAAACGGGCTTCTAAGAGAGCGGTCGCCACGGTATGCTCGGTGACAGCGGTCATCGTATCGCTCACTGTCCGCACCGAGATGGCAGGCTCTATGCCGATGTCCCACAGGCTTGCCACGAACGCTTCTATCTGGGCTTGATGGCTGTCCGTGTCGTCGCCTAGTATCAAAATGTCCACATCTGACGCTGGAAACAGCTCGCCCCGCCCATACCCACCAATGGCAAATAACCCAAGCTCGCTATCTGTCCCAAATAACGCTTCAAACATACTCACAAGCATGTTATCTACCGCCTGCGTTCGCCTAGCGATGTGGCTGTCTATCGTCTCTGTGGCGTGTATGCCCTGCTCACAAATCTGCTTATCAATATCGGCATTTAGCTCATTTAGGTAAGCCTTATAAGCGGTGGGGGTGTAGGGGGGCAAAGGTGGCAAGAGAGGTAAACTGGCTTGGGTCATGGCGATCGGTGGCTAAGTGCTTGATGGTCAATTTATCATAAATTTATCTTTATTTTACGCATTTTTCGTCCAAAATGCACAAAATAAACAGATTTATTTTTGTAAATAATTTTGTCAAAACAAGCAAAAACCCCTTGAAATATCAGTATTTCAAGGGGTTTGGATGTGGTAGGCGTAATCGGATTCGAACCAACGACCCCCACCATGTCAAGGTGGTGCTCTAACCAACTGAGCTATACGCCTAAAAGTGGTGCTATTATAACAGATAAATTTTAAATGGCAAGCACTTTTTACACTTTATACATATTTAAATACCAATCCATGATGTCATGCCCCCATAATAGGGCAATGATACCTGCAATGGCAATATAAGGACCAAAGGCAAAGGCACGGCTTTCACCACGCAGTCTCATCAAAACCACACCCACGATAGAGCCTAGTACAGCAGATACAAGAATCAAAAAGGGCAACATACCCACACCCAGCCACGCCCCAATCGCTCCTAGAAGTTTAAAATCGCCTGCTCCCATGCCATCTTTTTTGGTGATGAGTGCATAGAGTTTGGCAACTGACCAAAAGGATAAAAAACCAAGCAGTCCGCCCCACACCGCAGAGCTTAGTGAAGTAAAGATATTTTGGGTGTTTACCATTAAGCCTATCATACCCAGCGGGAAAACCAAGCGGTCGGGCAGTAGTTGTGTGTCAAAATCGATGCCAGTTAGGGCAATGAGTATCCATAGGTAAATCAGCCCCAACACGCCTGCCACATTTGCCCCCAGCATATAGATGACCAAGACAGACAATGGGGCAGTGATGAGTTCCACTAATGGATAACGCATACTAATGGGGTTGCCACAACTGGAGCATTTACCACGCAATAGAATAAGCCAGCTTAATACAGGAATGTTTTCATAAGCACGGATTTGGTGGTTGCATTTGGGGCAACGAGACGGCGGAAAGGATAAGCTAATGGGTACGTCATTGGCAATTATCTCTTGAATGGGCTTGACATGATTGGGGTTAAGGTCGGACTGTGTACCCAAAAACCATGCTGTATCTTTACGCCACTCTCGGTTCATGATGAGTGGTGTGCGGTGAATGACCACATTTAAAAATGAACCAACACAAAGCCCCAGCAGTCCAGCTAGGGCTAGGGCAAAATAAAAGTTCTCTGATAAAAAATTCATCATCCGATAACATCACCCATCATGAAGATTGGCAGATACATGGCGATAACTAGACCACCGATTACCACGCCCAAAAATGCCATAATCATTGGTTCCATGAGACTGGTTAGACCATCAACGGCGTTATCCACTTCGTTTTCATAAAAAGTGGCAGCTTTATCTAGCATTTCTTCTAAACTACCCGCTTCTTCACCGATGCCGACCATTTGAAGTACCATGCTAGGAAATAGGTTGGTGTTACGCATGGCAAACTGCATTTGCTGACCGGTGGCGACATCTTCTTTGACACGCTGTGTGGCTTCATAAAACACGATATTATTGGTTGCCCCTGCGGTAGAGTCTAGGGCATCAATCAAAGGCACGCCAGCAGCAAAAGTGGTGGATAGCGTACGACAAAAACGAGCGATAATAGATTTATAGACAATATCACCAAAAATGGGTAGTTTAAGAGCCAATCTATCTAGGAAGTTTCTAAATTTCTGGCTACGCAACTTAGCTTGGGTGAAAGACACAACAAGGATTGCTAGTACAATAAAAAATACCAAATAATACTTAACCATCCAATTGGACATATTAACCACCATTTGGGTAAAGGCAGGTAATTCTGCGCCAAATCCAGCAAACATATCAGCAAAAACTGGAACCACCTTAACCAGTAGAATGGCGGTAACAATAATAGCAACAATGATAACCGCAATCGGATATTTCATCGCCTTTTTGATTTTGGCTTTGAGCATTTCACTTTTTTCTTTATAAGTGGCGACACGCTCTAACATGGTCTCTAACGCACCCGATTGCTCACCGGATTCAACCAATGAACAAAATAAGTCATCAAAATATTTGGGGTGTTTACGTAAGGCGGTGGCAAAGTTACTCCCCGCTTCAATATCCGCCTTTACTTTTAATACAATCTCTTTCATGCTGGGATTGTCAAGCGAGTCGGCGACAATCTCAAAGGCTTGGGTCAGTGGCACACCTGCTTTCATCATCGTGGCAAGCTGACGCACAAAAATAGCAATATCAATCGCTTTGATAGATTTTTTGATTTGAAAAAGGGGCTTGGATTTTTGTCTAACGTCTTGGACAATGATGCCTTGCTTTCTAAGCTGAGCACGAGCCAGTTCAAGGCTTTTGGCGGTTAGCTCGCCTTTGACGTTTTGTCCGCGTCTATTGGTGCCAGAGTATTTAAAATCAAGTAATTGTTCGGTTGCTACTTTTGCCATGGGTATCTCTTCATGCTTTGCCAATGTTGGCGATGTTGCAAGTTATGTGCCGTATTGTATTTTTAAATGAACCCAACATAGGGTAATGCTGATGACATTTTACACCAAAAGTCATCAAATTGTAAATAATGTATCACAAAACTTGCACAACATTCGTGGTTTTTGGTAGGGTATATTCCGCCGTTTATGCCATTAAAAAATAAACGGTTTATTTTTTTGGTTAAATGGCTTAAAAAATATGATTTGGTGAATGATTATTTTACTAAAATTTATCATTTCAAAAGATAAATTCTTGCCAATTTACCTTATTACTCTTACAATGACCAAAAATAATTATCACCCAAATCCATGACTAACCTTGCCCCCACCCAATACCCCATTACCGCCCTTGCAGGCGTGGGTCAGCCGTTGGCAAAAAAACTTGCCGAGCTTGACATTCATCGCATTTTTGATTTGCTCATGCACCTGCCCCGAGATTATGAAGACCGTAGCCGTACCGTACCGATGAACACGGTAGAAAACGGGCAAGTGTGCATGATTGCAGGGGTCATCACGGACGTGGCGAGCAACAAAGGACGGTTATCGGTGTGCCTAGAAGACAACAGTCATGGGGGCGGGGGCATGGTTGTTTTGCAGTTTTTTAAAACCTATCCGACTCTGTTACAAACCATGACCGTGGGGGCGAACATTACCGCATTTGGCGAGATAAAGGTCAGTCGCTATGGCGTGCAAATGGCTCATCCAGAGTATCATATCACAGGGACAAAGACGTTTGAAAGTGGGCTTTTACCCATTTATCCGACCGTCAAAGGGCTTCATCAAAACAAACTGCGTCAGCTTGTCCGCATGGCGATTAACGCCGTCCGCCAGTCGCCTTTGACCTGTCTGTCCGATGATGATTTTAATAGCGTGGGCGTGCGTGTGCAGGGCGATTTGTTGTCCGCCTTGACCGCCATACACCTGCCTGACCCACAGGCGGATATTTTTAGCCAAACGGCACTTTTGACAGGGCTAAAAGACCGCACCCACCCTGCGTGCCAAAGGCTCATTATAGAAGAGCTTACCGCTCATCAGCTTGTGTTTTTGTACCGCAAACAAAACCTGCACACCCACAAAGCCCCTTTTTGCGAGCGTGTCAGTCCGCTTGCCGATAGGCTTGTGGCAAGTCTGCCCTTTCGTCCGACCAACGCCCAACAGCGTGTTGTTGGTGAGATAGTTGCCGACCTTGCCACCAGTACGCCCATGCTCCGCCTTGTGCAAGGGGACGTGGGGGCAGGCAAAACGCTTGTGGCAGGCTTGTCGGCGTGTCATGCCATTGATAGCGGTTGGCAAGTGGCAATTATGGCACCGACCGAGATTTTGGCAGAACAGCACCTGATTAATTTTAAAAAATGGTTTGAGCCTATGGGTATTGGCGTGGGCTGGCTTGCTGGCAAACAGACCGCCAAAGAACGCAACGCCAGTTTAGGTGCCATTATCAATAATGACGTGCAAATCGTGGTTGGTACGCACGCCTTATTTCAGGACGGTGTGGCGTTTGCCAAATTGGGGCTTGTCATCATTGACGAACAGCACCGTTTTGGCGTGGAGCAACGATTGAAACTGGTCAGTAAAGGCGTGGCAAACAGCACGCCACATCAGCTTGCCATGACCGCCACCCCCATTCCACGCACGTTGGCGATGAGTATGTATGGCGACATGGATGTGTCGGTGATAGATGAGCTACCGCCCAATCGCACGCCCATTACCACTGTTACCATTAACCGAGACCGCCGTGATGAAGTGATTGAGCGGATACGCATCAACTGCAAAAACGGCAAACAAGCCTACTGGGTGTGTCCGCTCGTTGAAGAGTCCACCGCCCTAGACGCACAGTCGGCAGAGCTGTTGTATCAAGACCTGTGCGAGCGGTTGGATATACGCATTGGACTGGTACACGGCAAAATGAAAGCGGGTGATAAGCAAGCGGTAATGAATGACTTTAAGCAGGGCGACATTGACTTGCTAGTCGCCACCACTGTGATAGAAGTGGGCGTGGACGTGCCAAATGCGTCCCTTATGGTGATAGAAAATGCCGAACGGCTCGGACTGTCTCAGCTTCACCAACTGCGTGGGCGTGTGGGGCGTGGCTCGGAAAAATCCTTTTGTGTGCTACTGTATCAAATGCCCCTATCGCTCACAGGCATAGAACGGCTCAATATCCTGCGAGACAGTACGGACGGCTTTGTCATCGCCCAAAAGGACTTGGAACTGCGTGGGGCAGGCGAGCTACTGGGCAAACGCCAAACGGGGGATATGGGTTACTATCTGGCGGACATCGTGCGAGATGAGAGCTTGCTACATATCGCCCAAAACCTTGCCAATCATCTCATCAAATCGCCCAACAAAACCGCCCTAACCCAAGCGATGATAGGGCTATGGCTTAGGGAAAGTGGGGAGTTTGTGGGGGCGTAAACGTAAACTCTTTTGTGCTTGCTTTTGAAGTTAGCTTAATTGGTCTATTCGCCAAATACTTGTAGCAACCTTCGCCATTAACCGTTGGCGTTTTGTGATTGCATCTGGATTCCAGTCTGGATAATCAGCAATCGCCCTTGTGGTCTGAAAATGACTTTGAGTCAATACAGGTTTTTTTTGCTCAAATTCCAAATTTGCCATTTGGCTGTTTATGTTTTTCTCGCACAACGCCATGTTGCCCAGTCTGTAAGTCATGGATTCGCCGTCCTTGAAGTCAAAAATCTCCCAACCTTCATCAGGGTTCTCAGGGTAGATATGCTCAATATTAACGTCTGTATCATCTAAAGCAGGGTTGTTAACGCCGCTTTCTTTGCGTTCTATTTCTGTCAGAATATATCTTACTAC
Organism: Moraxella sp. K127; assembly: GCF_015223095.1. NCBI lineage: Bacteria > Pseudomonadati > Pseudomonadota > Gammaproteobacteria > Moraxellales > Moraxellaceae > Moraxella > Moraxella sp. K127. The sequence goes on from NZ_JADFBZ010000030.1 coordinate 11,096, forward strand.
TTTTTTATTTCTTGATGATGTGGTTTTTAATATTTTATCTGAAAAATAGGATTTGAAATGCTCATCTTTTACATAAACTTCTTTTAGTAATAAAATCATGTCTGAATAGCGGATATTCTCATTAATTTTTTCTGATGCTTTGTAATAAACACGCTCTAACTCGCCTGTATGTAAACCGCCAATAACATTATAGCGAAACGAAATGATAACGCAAGTTTTCAATGTTTTTTCAAAGCCTTCTGCCTTGAAGTTGCGATAAGCAGACATTAACAAAGCGTAAGGCTGTTTAACATTAAACATTTTTAGTGTTTCAGCATATTTTCTAGCATTTAAAGACCAATTTGTTGCTGTGCTTGGATTATTCAAGGATAGATATAGGTCAATATTTTCATCAATTTCTCTAATTAATGAAAATACTTCTCTACGATTGGTTATTTTATCTCTAATTTTTTTAAATAATTCATTTTGACGAACAAAAGAGTATTTGCTATTCCAAAATACCCTTAAAAAATCAGGAAAGCTTTCTGAGCCAAGTCGCTCCACAATTTTGTTCCAATGTCTTTCTAGACCATTTAATTCATGATTATTGTCCAAATGATTGGTTTCTTTGTGAATGATAGAAAATAAATAATTTTTTAGTAAGTCGGTTGATGATAATTTAATGCCACGAGCATTTAATGTTTCAAATACTTTGTAGGCATTTAGTTCATCATTTACAGTAATTACTGTAAAAAATAATAAATCACTCATATTTCCAATAAAGGTTGCAATCTCTACTCCTTTATTTTCACTGTTTTTAATATACTTAGCAATCTTATCATCAAACCATTCAAATGCTTTTCGCAAAGAATGCTCCGATGATCTCATATTTCTTCTTGGTATGTTTTCTGATAAAGTAACCAAATAATTTTGATAAAAAAAGTCATTATTGTTATTTAGATTTAACTTAGATTTAGGTTGTAATGTAATGGGGTCTAAATAACCAACATAAGTTTGTCGCAGTTGTTCTAAGCGTTGTTGATTTTGTTGGGCAAATTCAGGATGATCATTAATGAGTTTTTGCAGATTTTTTAAGCCAGCCAAAACAACAATGCTTAGCGTGGTTAAGCGTTGCTGCCCATCAATGACATCGAAATTCTTGTCATCGCTTGATTGCAATACCAAGTAACCCATATAATGCGAACTGTCTTTATTATTTGCCTTATCTTCAATAGCGATCAACAAGTCCTGCCATAAATCATCCCATTCATCAACCGTCCAACTATAATCTCTCTGAAATCTCGGAATAGAGTAAGTCAAACCATTACCAATTAATTGGCGATAGGTTTGGTTTACCGTTTTAAAATTAGTGGCAGTCATAAAATTATCTCGCTTAAATTTTTTTAAATTTTAACATCACTATAACAAAAAATCTAGGGCGTGCCTGCCTTTTGTATTTGCAATGAGAAACAGGGGGAATCGCACGTTTTCAAGGAAAAAACGTAGGCTGATAATCATTTTCATGCAAAAATTGATTAAACCATCAACTTTTTATCAAATTTCCAATAAAAATGTTATCAATGTTCAACATGCCCTAGCATAAATCATATTTCATAAAATATTATAACTAAAAATGACAAATTGCAACTCATCAAAACCCAATTATCCCAAAAACTGGATAATCTGAAACTTATCATTGATGAGATTAAGGCAAGCCAAAGCTATCAAGTGGTGAGTAGCATTGATGATTGGCAAGATTATTTTGATAATCAAAAAATAGAGCTGATAAGGGAGCGAGATAGGCTAAGAGAGCTGATAAAAAACACGGACGTGAAGTAGTATAAATACCCTTGACAATCCCCCCGACCTTGCTACAATGCTGTTTTTATCACTCATAAAATCACCATGAACAAGCCAACTTTTAATCCCAAAAATCCCTTATTGTGGGCGATGTGTGCCATTGCCCTTGTGGTGTTTGGTGTGCTAATAGGGCGAATAACCGCCAAGCCGTCAGAGACTGCTCGCCCCACATCTGCCACGTCCGCCGATGCACCTGATAACACCAAAGTTGCCATGACCGTGCAGGCGACCACGCCAAGCCCCATGCTTGTATCAGACAGCTTGTCCGCCAGTGGCGTGATGAGTGCCAAAGAGACTGCCGAAGTCAGTGCCAAAATCACAGGGGCGACCATTGAGCAGGTACTCGTTGAAGTGGGCGACCATGTCAAGGCAGGGCAGGTGCTTGCCGTGCTAGATAAAGACACCATGAGTGAGAATGCGGTGCAGGCACAGGCGGATTATGAGCAGGCAAGGGCGAGCCGTGAGCAGGCACAGGCGGATTTGGCACGAGTGGAGCCACTGCTTGCCATTGATGCGGTCAGTCGTCAGCAGGTGGACAGCTATCGCACCGCTCTAAAACAAGCCCAAGCAACCGAAAAGGCGAGTTTGGCACGCCTTAGCACCGCCAAAAGCAACCTAAATAATACCCAAATCATTGCCCCTGTGGCAGGGATTATCAGTGCCAAAAACGCACAGGTCGGTGTATTGGTTAGTGGCACGCCATTATTTAGTATCATCAAAGGCGGACGGCTAGAATGGCAAGCGACACTCTCGCCTGCCGATGCTGAGCGTATCCATGTCGGACAGCAGGCACAGGTCGTGGTGGGCGATGAGAGCGTGGCAGGGCAGGTTACTCATCTGTCGCCAACCGCCAACGCAGGGCGTGAGATAGTCGTGCATGTCGCCATGCCCGCCCACTCTGCCCTAAGAGCAGGGACATATCAGCGTGGACAATTCGTGCTAGGCAGTCAAAGTCATCACGCCATACCCAGTTCGGCGGTCATGAGTACGGACGGCTATGATTATGTGTGGCAACTTGCCAAAACCGACCAGATAGACATTTACCAAACCCAACGCCAAAAAATCACCGTCTTGGCTCGTGAGCAGGACAAAGTGGCGACCGATTTGCCGTCTGATACACTCATTGTGGCAAATGGGGTGAGTTTTTTAAATGAAAATGACTTGGTGAATATCGTCATGATACAAGACATGACCAAAGATACAACCCAAGCCATGACAGAGAATAAGGCACAAAACCCATGAACTTTTCAGCCTATTCTATCAAAAACCCCTTAGTGGCGATTTTGTTGTTTACCCTATTTACGCTTGGTGGATTGCTTGCTTTTAATAACATGAAAATTCAGCAGTTCCCCGACATTGATGTGCCTGCCGTCATCGTTACGGTGGCTTATTCGGGGGCAAGCCCAGCCCAGCTAGAAACAGACGTCGCCAAAAAAATAGAAAACAAAATCACGTCCATATCAGGGGTCAAGCACATTCGCTCGACCTTGCAAACAGGCGTGGCGACGGTACACACCGAATTTGTCTTAGAAAAAGACCTATCAGAGGCGGTTGATGACGTGCGTTCGGCACTAGATGAGATTAGCAGTGATTTGCCGGCTGCTGCCGAAGAGCCGATTATCACCAAAGTCTCTACCGCAGGCTTTCCTGTGGCAGGCTACTCGGTGGCGTCCGATAACATGAGCGAGGCGGAGCTGTCGTGGTTTGTTGATGACACATTAAACAAACGCCTATCCAATGTTGCAGGCGTGGGGACGATGAGCCGTGTGGGCGGTATTGAACGTCAAATCATCGTCGCTCCTGATGTGGCAAAGCTAAATGGTTGGGGGCTACCCATTGGTAATTTGTCCAACCAAATCACCGCTTCACAGACAGATGCCACAGGTGGCACCGCCAAAATCGGTGGCGGTATGCAGACCATTCGAGTGCTAGGGGCGGCACGCAGTGTCGAGGAGTTGGCTCATATCCAAGTCGTTACTCCGGCAGGGGGCGTGCCATTGGGTCAGCTTGCCAGTATTCATGATGCTCATGCCGACCGAAGTAGCGTGGCAAAGTTAGACGGGCAGACGGTGGTGGCGGTCAATTTTACTCGCTCACGTGGGGCGAGTGAAGTGGACATGGTCAAAGGCATTGATGATGAGCTTGCCAAACTCGCCCAAGAGATACCGCATATCCGTGTCCAAAAAATCTATGACAACGCCCAGCCGGTGTTTGAAGATTATAATGCCAGCATGAAAATGCTCATCGAAGGCTGTATCTTGGCGGTGGTCGTGGTGTGGCTGTTTTTGCGAAACTGGCGAGCGACTTTGGTGGCGGCAGCGGCATTACCTTTGTCTATCATACCGACCTTTTTGGCGATGTATGTGTTTGATTTTAGTTTAAATATCATCTCACTGCTTGCCTTGTCGCTCGTCATCGGTGTGTTGGTTGATGATGCCATTGTCGAGGTGGAGAACATCATGCGACACCTACACATGGGTAAGACCCCGTATGAGGCGGCGATGGAGGCGGCAGATGAGATTGGACTTGCGGTGGTGGCGACCACGTTTACGCTCATTGCCGTGTTTTTGCCGACTGCCTTTATGAGTGGGGTGGTGGGGCAGTTTTTTAAGCAGTTTGGGTGGACGGCGGCGATTTCGGTGTTTATCTCGCTACTGGTGGCACGTCTGGTTACGCCCATGATGGCGGCATATATCCTAAAACCTGAACAGCCCAAAACCGAAACGACAAGCAAAACCATGACTGCCTATCTCAAACTGGTGTCATGGACATTAAAGCACCGCTTTATCACGCTTGGGGCGACCATTGTGCTGTTTATCGGTTCGTTGGCGATGGCAGGGCTACTCTCGGGTGAGTTCGTGCCGGCAGATGACAGCGACCAGACCCAGCTTACCTTAGAGCTAACCCCTGATGCGGTGCTAAACGACACGACCGTCATCGCAGACATGACCGCCGAGCGTATCCGCCACATCGATGGCGTGCAGTCGGTGTTCGTGTCGGTGGGGACGGCAGGCGGTGGGGCAGACAGTCGCAATGCGTCCGCAGGGGCGGAAAATAACGCCACACTCAATGTCGTGCTTGCCCCACGTGGCGAACGCCCCCCTAAGACAGAGATAGAGCACGCCATATCGGACGTCATCAAGGGTGTGCCGTCTGCTCGCTTTACGGTGGGTATGTCGGCAGGGGGCGATACGGGCTATGGATTTTCGCTACGTTCGGATAATCCCAGACTGCTAGAAGAGGCGGTGGATAAGGTCATGGCGGAGATTCGTGGACTGCCAAGCGTCTCATCGGTGAGCAGTAACAAACCGTTGCCTAAGCCTGAGCTTGCCGTTATCCCTGACCCCATGCGTATGGCGGATAAGGGCGTTACCACGCAGTCGCTTGCCGATACCTTGCGTATCGCCACGCAGGGCGATTATGAGCAGGCACTCTCTAAGCTAAGCCTTGACACACGCCAAATCCCCATTGTCGTGCGACTGCCTGACAGCGTGCGTGCCGACCCTGTGGCGTTGTCTGGTCTATATGTGCCAAGCAGTACGAACAATGCGGTCAAGCTCTCGGAAGTGGCGGATATTGACTTTACCACAGGCGAGGCGGAGATTCGCCGTCTCAATCGTGAACGCAGTATCAAAATCACGGTGCAGTCCGAGCAGGAGTTAGGCGAGGTGGTCAGTGCCGTTAAAGGCTTGCCAAGCCTGACCAATCTGCCTGATGGTGTAAGTGCGATGGACGAGGGGCAAGCCGATAGTATGGCAGAGCTATTTACAGGCTTTGTCATTGCGATGGGTGTGGGGATATTTTGTATCTTTGGCGTGCTGGTGCTACTGTTTCATAAGGTGTTACAGCCCTTTACTATTCTTATGGCGTTGCCGTTGTCTATCGGTGGGGCGTTGATTGGTTTGGTGGTAACAGGGTCTAGCCTGTCCATTTCGTCCATGATTGGCTTTATTATGCTGATGGGTATCGCCACCAAGAACTCTATCTTGCTCGTGGATTATGCCATCATCGCCGAGCAACAGGGTAAATCTCGCCTAGATGCGATACTGGACGCGTGCCGTAAGCGGGCTCGCCCTATCATCATGACGACCATTGCAATGGGGGCAGGTATGTTGCCACTGGTGTTCGGCTGGGGTGGGGTGGATTCAACTTTTCGCCGTCCGATGGCAGTGGCGGTGTTAGGCGGTCTTATCACGTCCACGTTTTTGAGCCTTGTGGTGATACCAGTGGTCTACACACTGATGGACGATGTGGGGCGGTGGTTTAAAAAGTCCAAAATCGCTTAATCTAAGACGGCTTAATGGGGCAAAACCACGTCAAAGGGCGTGGTTTTGTTTTAGGGTGCATCACACGCACCTACCGCCAATAGGCGTATTTTGAAGTTAAACGATTGTGATTTTCGCCTAATCCTCCACCATCATGCCCTTATCCAACAGTATCCGCCCCTTTGGGGTGCGTTGGATATAACCCTGCTGAATCAGATACGGCTCTATCACGTCCTCTAATGTCCCTCTGTCCTCCGCCATCGCCGCTGCAATCGCTTCCACGCCCGCAGGTCGCCCATCAAAACGCTCTTTTAGCATGGACAGATAACGCCTATCTAAGTGGTCAAGCCCTTGTTTGTCCACCGAGAGCATATCTAGGGCAAGGCTTGCCATTTGCCCTGTAACCACGCCATCGCCCTTAACCTCGGCATAATCACGCACACGGCGTAACAGACGGTTGGCGATACGGGGCGTACCACGAGAACGTCTGGCAACCTCTACCGCCCCCATCTCCTCCATGTCAATGCCTAACAGGCGTGCCGAACGTCTCACAATGGTGGTCAAGTCCGCCACATCATAAAATTCAAGGCGTTGGACAATGCCAAATCTATCACGCAAGGGCGATGTCAAAAGTCCTGCCCGAGTGGTTGCCGCCACGAGCGTAAAGGGGGGTAGGTCAAGTTTGATAGAGCGAGCAGCAGGGCCTTCGCCTATCATGATGTCAAGCTGAAAATCCTCCATCGCAGGGTAGAGTATCTCCTCAATGACAGGCGATAAGCGATGAATTTCATCAATAAATAACACGTCCCCTTCTTCTAGGTTAGTCAGCATGGCAGCCAAATCGCCCGCCCGCTCTAACACAGGGCCACTGGTGGAGCGTAGATTTCCGCCCATCTCACGGGCGATGATGTTGGCAAGGGTGGTTTTACCCAGACCAGGGGGGCCAAAAATGAGCGTATGGTCTAACGCCTCGCCTCGTTGTCTGGCGGCAGTGATAAACACCTCCATCTGCTCACGCACTTTGGGTTGTCCGATGTAGTCAGATAGGGCGGTGGGGCGAATGGCACGGTCAAGATTGTCGTCTTTTTTGGTGTTGGGGTCAATTAGGCGGTTATGATTCATGATGATGTTATTAAAATTAAAAAGGATACTTTGCTCTCAACTTAAAATGGCAAATTATTGATTATTCAATAATTATTTTTGAGTTGTAGGGGCAAATTGTCATTTGCCCTTGATAAATCAATCGCTTATATCAAAGTTGAGCATGGGGTAAAGGGTATTATAAAGAAAAATATCCAAAATGTGATGATTTTATGAATTAATTTTTTAAAAAAGCAAAAACAGAATGTTGTATAAATCAACGCATTAAGGCAAGTTATTCATAAATTGGACACAACTGTTACTGCATCGTTACTAAACCTGATTTTTAAACACAATTATTCTACATTTTTGGGCAAATTTGAGACATTGTTTTAAAGATTTATGGGTATGATAGTGCCGTTCATTTAGTCAATAAGTCGGTCATTGCCATGCTTATGTCAGTATCTCTCATCCGTCTTGCCAAACCTAGCATCGCCATCACTTGTCATGGATTGACGTGTTTTGATGGTTTTTTTACAAAAAGCACTGCCAAGATGACATCCTTGCGAGTGTTCGTGATTGTGTTTTGTGCTTGTGTCATGACTGCCATGACCGCTTTGCCTGCCAATGCCCAACACAAAAACATCAAGCTGCTCAAACCTGCCAAGGCATATACTGTCAGCACCAATGACTTAACCGATGTTCGGGTGACCAAATACGAACTGGCGTTGGTACAAGTCATGGCAGAGATGTGCCCAAACATGCTACACGGACGTCAAAGAGACAGGTTTTATGAAGCCTATGATAGTCAGCTTCGGGCATTCATCCCTAACGCTGACGACCCCGAAGAAGTGCTTGTTTATCTGTCCACACAGCAAGATTACCGAGCGGTACTACAAAATGTACGTTCATGGACAAAGAGCTTCCCCCCAAATGAGAACAGAGAGCTTTGTGTGGACTTTGCCAATGTGAGCCGAGCATTTTAAAGCAGTGTGGATTGGGCGACCAAAAGGAATTTTGTCAAAACGACAAAAACAGTAAAAACAATTTTATATTTTTAGTAAAGTTTGGTATAGTTAGCACTTTTTATGCATAAATTTGAGTGAATTTGCGGTATGATGACTTTTTTTAAGAAAACTTCCCTAGCCTTGGCGTTTTTGACAGTCTCTGTCACCGCCTTTGCCAATAACGGCATCAATCCCCCCACCCAAGACAACGCCGCCTATGTGCTGATGGATTATGACACAGGTACGGTGCTTGCTCAGAGCAATGCTGACACGCCATTGCCCCCTGCGTCATTGACCAAGATGATGACGAGTTATATCTTGGAGCAAAAACTGCTCTCAGGCGAGTTATCTGAGACCACACCCATCAAGGTTAGCGAGACGGCATGGTGTCGGGGGTCAAGCAGTCAGTCGTGCATGTATGTACCGCTGGGCGAGAGTGCCACCGCCATTGACATGCTACGGGGCATCATCGTACAGTCTGGCAATGATGCATCGATTGCCGTGGCGGAGCATATCTCGGGGTCAGAATCCGCCTTTGCGGTGATTATGAATGATGAAGCTGCCAAACTGGGCATGACCAACACCCATTTTGCCAATGCCACAGGCATGCCTGCCGAAGGACATCGCTCATCGGCTCATGATTTGGCGGTGCTGGCACGCACGGTCATCAAGAACTCAGCACAGTATTACCCCATTTATAGCGAAAAAGAGTTTACCTATAACAACATCAAACAAGGCAATCGCAATGCCTTATTGTTCACGGATGCCACCGTTGATGGTCTAAAAACAGGACATACCAGCGAGTCTGGGTATTCATTGGCGGCGTCAAGCCATAAAGACAACATGCGTCTGATTGCCATCGTGCTTGGGGCAAAGAGCATGCAAGCCCGTGCCGACCAAGCTCGTGAGCTACTAGACTTCGGTTTTGGGCATTTTACCAATGTGGTTGTCGCCACCAGCGGAACAAATGCAGGCAATATCCCCGTCAAATTTAGCAAAAACAAAACCGTTACTGCCAGTACGCTCAGTGACCTAAAAGTGCTCACCACCAAAAACCAAACGGGCAATTTCACCACCGCCATCAAGCTTAATGATAACATCACCGCTCCCATCAAAAAAGGACAAGAGCTTGGTCAGATGATGGCAGTATTAGATGGCAGAACGGTTGCCAGCACGCCCATCATCGCCGATGAAGATGCAGAGCAGGCGGGGTTTGTCAGTCGCATGTGGGAGAGTTTGGTGGATTGGATAAAGGGGTTGTTTTAAAATATCCATCATCATAAATCGGGGCATGTCCCCGATTTTTTGTGTTAATTTTATTGACAAATTTTTAAATCATTTTAAATCATTTTAAATCATTTTAAATCATTTTTTAAAAATAACAGCATCAATAAATTTGACCGCCGATAAATATCTGTCGTGATAGTCTTTATCGTTAATAATATGTGGGGTAATTTGATGTTTGTTAAATAATCTCATGAGCGTCTTTGAAAAAGCACTGCGTTCATCGTCTGAGCCTAATGACCGCATTCCGTCTGCAACCCATTTGACATTATTGTCAAGCATAATGGTATAATCCATTTTGACATTTTCACAAAATGCGGTTAATAAAGGGTGGGTGCGATTTTCATACGTTTCACAAAAGGCTTGGGTGGTAATAAAATCGGTATCAATAATGGTAATGGGGCTAATGGCGTTTTTTAGGGCGTTTTGAATTGCCAAATAATGTTGATTGGCAATAATAGGGTAATCGCTGTATTGCAATCCAATCTCCGTACCGCCCAAATCGCTGTGGGTATAAAGTCGCCCCATTTCTAAGACAAAATTTGCCCCATAATGATTGGCAAGTTTATGCACAAGTGTGGTTTTTCCAGAACTTTCGCCACCGACGATACAGACGGTTTGGGTGTAGTTTTGTTTGGCGGATGGGGCGATGGCGTGAAAATGAGTGATGGGATTTTGATAAATGGCGATGCTGTTATAAGCATTGTTGGGCAATGGGGTCATTTGTTGGATTTGGATTGTCAAAGGGGTATTTGAGAGAAGATTATTGGCAAATGACTGTTTGACAAATAATGTGGGATTGTCATAAATGTGTAGGGCGTTGATGATAAGGCTGATGACTGATGTGTCAGAATTTGGTTCATCATAAGCCCAAGCTTGCCCATGTAAATCGGTCAAATTTAGACTCTGAGCGGTATGCACTTTAACAAAGTCAAAAAAACCACATGCCACTTGCACAGCTCTGGCTTTGTCTTGTAGAGTTGGTTTAAAAAGACTGTCGCCATCTTTGGGTAGTATCACGACATGCAGAGTATCTGTCTGCCCTGTGGCGTGATTGATGTCTGCCAAATGCCCCAAATGCAGCGGTTCAAAATATCCAATTAGAATGCCTGTTTTCATTGTGTCGCCTTTTTGTAATGTTAGGTGAAAATGGTAAAATAGAGTAAAAACTCTTGAAAATCATGACGTTGGCTGTTATTCTAATCACCCTTGTTGGGCATGTCTACCGCCGATGACATTTTTATAAAATATTTTTAATTGCAAAAACCAAAAACAAGCACGTCCCAATGAGCTTTTATCATACTTTATTATACAATGATACAAATGTGTATTATACGCAAATTTGCAAGGTAAATGAAACTAACCAAGCTGGGGTTTTACAAAGTAAGGTTTTATTATGACACAAGCAAAATTATACAAATTACACCGTTCTCGCCATCACTGCATGATAGCAGGGGTGATGGGTGGCATCGCTGAATATTTGGGTTGGTCGCCCATGATGGTAAGAATCTTATTTGTCGTCATCTCAACGTTTAGTGTTGCTGTGCCGGGGGTATTGATTTATTTTATCTTATGGATTGTCATGCCCAAGGCGACGGCAAATTCATATGTGCCAGAGGCTAACTATCGGCAGGTACGATGACTATAATGATATAACAAGAATGACATGACCCATTTGGTTGGGTGTGTGTGATTGGTCATGTGATTAATAACACGATTGATGTCATGATTGATGCATGGGTAAAAAAATTCCCTTGAAAAATCCGTCTGCATCCCTATTTTTATCCTGTTAATTTTTAACTTAACAGGATATTTTTATGACCGTAAAAAACCACACCTTTGAAACCGAAGTCAATCAGCTTCTACATCTTGTAACACATTCACTCTACTCAAATCCTGACATATTTATCCGTGAATTGATATCCAATGCCTCTGATGCGTGTGATAAATTACGCTTTTTGGCAACAAGCGATGATGCGTTGTATGAAAATGACGGCGAACTTGCCATTCGTATTGAAATCGACAAAGATGCCAAAACCTTAACCATCAGCGATAACGGCATTGGCATGAACGAAGCGGACGTGATTGACAACTTAGGCACGATTGCCAAATCAGGCACCAAAGCCTTTTTGGACAAATTATCAGACGCCGATAAAAAAGACGGCAACCTTATCGGACAGTTTGGCGTGGGCTTTTATTCTGGCTTTATCGTGGCGGACAAAATCACGGTAGAGACCCGTAAAGCTGGCGAACCAAGTAGCGGGGGCGTACGTTGGGTGTCGGACGGCACAGGCTCATTCACGACCGAGTCTATTGACAAGCCTACCCGTGGTACTTCCATTATCTTACACCTAAAAGATGAATTTGTAGAGCGTGAAGACGGCGAATACAGCTACCTTGACCGCTATAAAATCAAGTCGCTCGTATCAAAATACTCCGACCACATCAGTCTGCCCATTCAAATGCGTAAAGAAGTGTGGCAAGAAGACGTTTCAGAAAATGGGGAGCAAGACGAAAACGCCCCTGTGCCAAATGGCGAGATGATTTTGACGGACGAATGGGAGACGATTAACAAAGCGTCCGCCCTATGGACACGCACGCCAAGCGAGATTGGCGATGATGAGTACAGCGAGTTTTATAAGACGGTAAGCTACGATTTTGATGAGCCACTGACGTGGACGCACAACCGAGTCGAAGGGCGTGTGCAATATACTCAGCTTTTGTATATCCCCAAAAAAGCCCCGTTTGACCTGTACGCCCGTGAACAGCAACGTGGGCTAAAACTCTACGTCAAGCGTGTGTTTATCATGGACGATGCCGAACAGCTTCTTCCCATGTACCTGCGTTTTGTCAAGGGTGTGATTGACAGTGCTGATTTACCGCTTAATGTGAGCCGTGAGATTTTGCAAGAGTCTCGTGATGTCAAATCTATTCGTGAAGGCAACGCCCGCCGTGTGCTGACCCTGTTGGCAAGCCTAGCAAATAGCGAAGATGAAACCAAACAAGCCAAATTTGCCGACTTTTACAAAGAGTTTGGCGATGTCATCAAAGAAGGCTTGGGCGAAGACAAAGCTAACCAAGAGCGTATCGCCAAACTGCTCCGCTATGCCACCAGCACAAATGACAGCGTTGAGACCAGTTTTGCCGACTACAAGGCACGCATGAAAGACGGTCAAAAGGCGATTTATTACCTGACTGCCGAAAACTTAGTTTCTGCCAAAAACAGCCCGCAGTTAGAGCTATTTAATAAAAAAGGCATTGAAGTTATCCTCATGACGTCAAAAGTGGACGAATGGGCGATGAACTTCTTGACCGAATTTGACGGCACGCCATTACAAAATATCGCCAAAGGGGCGGTGGATTTGGGTGATTTGACCGATGACGCCGAAAAAGAAGAAGTCAAAAAACAAGAAGAAGCCTTCAAGCCTGTGGTAGAACGCCTAAAAGGCGTGCTTGGCGGACGAGCCAAAGACGTGCGAGTAACGAGCCGTCTGGTGGATTCTCCTGCCTGTCTTGTTGTGGGCGATGGCGAGCTGACCCCACAAATGGCTCAAATGCTAAAAGCGATGGGGCAACCTGTGCCTGACATCAAACCCACGCTTGAAATTAATCCAACGCATCCGCTGATTGCACGTTTAGAAGATGGTGGCGATTTTGATGATTTGGCACAAGTTATCTTTGACCAAGCCCTAATTGCAGACGGCGGACAGCCTGATGACCCAGCAGGGTATTTAAAGCGGGTTAATAAATTGTTGTTAAAATAATCCGCTCTGACACATAAACCACTAAGGGAGGTCTTAGTGGTTTATTTGAGTTGTTTTGTATGATTGAACATCAGCGTTAAGCCAAATCATATGTTTAACTTAGGAATCTCCCACCAAAGGGCATCACTGTGATGGGCTTTAAGATACTCTTGCAAGTACTGTTTGGTATCGCTTGCAATCATTTCATCATCGCCATCATCGGCTTGATTATACGCCAGTGCGTACAGATGTATGCCATAAGCTTTTAGGGCGTTTAAGCTTAGCAGAGTATGGTTAATACTGCCAAGCCTGCCAGAGCTTACCAAAATCACAGGATAATTTTGATTGGCGATATAATCAATCATCAGCCCACCTTTAACATCATCTGTCATCGGCACCATCAAACCGCCTGCCCCTTCAATCAGCACTATCTCATAAGCCTCTGCCAGTTGTTTGGTGCATGCCAAAAGATGGCTAACATCTACCGATACGCCATCCATCTTGCTTGCCAAATGTGGCGATGCAGGGTAGCTTAGTATCAAAGGCATTGTTAGGTGCGTCTTATCATCAGGCAACATGCCCATGCCCATCATCTGTCGGTGTTGGGCAATGTCTTCGCTTAGCTTGATATTGCCAGTTTGGATAAGTTTTTGGGTGATAACCATTCGCCCATTCTTTAAAAGCTGGCAGGCGATATGACCTGTTGCGATGGTTTTACCAATGTTAGTATCAATACCGCTAATGAAATAGCTGCCTTGCATTTGGTGAAGATTAGCTAATGTATTCATAAAGGCAAACTCATTGGTTTAATTGGTTTATGGGCAACAAAAAGCAGCGGCCGATAAGTCAAGGTATAACCTGCATCGGTATGAAATTGTTGATAGTTTTGACAAAACTTTGCCAAACTTTGCTTGCTCCAACATGCCTGCTCTGTGCCAACTGCTGTCACGCCTGTTGCTTTTAGGTGTCTTAGCACCGCCATCGGAGAGTCAAAATAAAGCACTTGCTCATCTGCCTTAAACTCATCAATCATAAAACCTGCTTGATTTAAACGCACCATCAGCTGTTTTGGCGTATCATAGGGTAGCCCTCGCCCTGTCAATGCTTGTATTTCAGATAAATTACCCTCAACAAAAGTACTGGCAGCAAAAAATCCGCCAGCTGTTAAAGTCTGAAAAACCCTCTTAAATAGCACATCTGGCGGATAAATCCATTGTAGTGCAGAAGATGAAATCACACCATCTAAGGTTTTTGGCAAATCAATCATCCCAATATCACCAATCAGATAATTGGCATCAACATCCTTTGGCAGTGCATTGGTTTGGATATTATCATACAAATCATTTAAATACAGTGTATCAACGCTAAAATGTTCAAATAAAGCATCGGTTAAAAGACCACTGCCAACGCCAATTTCAAGCAATCTTGATATGTGTTTATGTTGTTTGACCTGACAAGGTTGCATGTCAGTATTTTTGGTATTACAAGCTTTAACCATCTTTGCTTTAACCATCTTTAAAGAGATAATAAGCTGTCTTGCCATCTTCGCCTGAACGGTTGCATGAGTGCGATAGCTTTGATGGGCTTTGCAAAACCTTTGGGCAATTTTATTGGGATTTGATGATAAAGCGGATTTTGTCATTTGCTCTCACCTCTGACGATTTGAGTAAGCACTTGGGTAAACTTTGTCATTGTATCATCATTAATGGTACTATTTAAACAAATTCGCAACCGTGATTGCCCTTTTGGTACGGTTGGTGGGCGTACAGCCAGCACATGATAGCCTTGTCTGCCCAAATCAGCGGCGGCATTTAGCGTACGAGCATTATCACCCAATATGATGGGAATGATTTGACTGGCAGAAGGGCATGGCAGCTTTGCCAGCCGAACCACTTTTGATAAATCATCACTAAGTTTCATCAGATGCTTACGCCTTTGGTTCATCAAAGGTATTTGCTCTAAAATAAAACAGCTCCAAGCAATGTTAATGGGCGGTAAAGCGGTACTAAAAATCAAAGGACGCATTTTATTAATCAGATAATCACGCAAAATGGGATGGCAAATACAGTATCCGCCAACCGATGCCAATGCTTTTCCAAATGCACCGACAATAAAATCAATTTGATTGATGACGCCATATTCTTCCACACAGCCCAAACCACGCCCACCTCTAACACCGATGGCGTGGGCTTCATCAACATAAAGCATCACCTTTGGGTATTGTGCCTTTAAATGGCTAAGATGGGATAAATTTGTGATATCGCCATCCATGCTAAAAATACTTTCGGTAACGACAATGATGCGACAAATGCCATTATCTGATTGATATTTTTGGATTAATCCTTCAAGCTGGGGGAGATTTTGATGTTGATAGCGGATGGTTTTGGTGCCATGTTTGGCAGCCAATTGCATCCCATCAATGATGCTGGCATGAACCAATTTATCCGCCAAAATCACCGTTTTGTCATCACAAATGGCAGGTAGGATGCCAATATTGGCATGATAACCGCTATTAAATAACAAACAAGGGCGACCAAATAATGATGCCATTTTGGTCTCTAATCGCTCAAAATTTTCAAAATTCCCTGTCAACAATCTAGAAGAAGACGCACTAAACGGCCAACGCTGTTCATGCAGCACCTCTAAGAATTCTTCATAAAGTGATGCTTGGCTGGCAATGCCCAAATAATCATTGCTGGCTAAATTGAGCAAAGGCTTGCTGTCATTGACGCCAATTCGTTGCCCTTGATGTTTTAAGCGTTGTAATTGGCGGTGATTGTGCGATGCTTTTAAAGCGGACAGCTCTTCGGCATAAAAATTTAATAACTGGCTATTCATCATTCATCTTCGTTTATCGCTGGCCCATTGACTGTTTTTTAAAATTAGCTGATAAGGTTGTGCAGATTAAATCGGTGAACTCATGCAATAAAGTTGTCAGCTCATCATCGCTGATGATAAATGGTGGCATCAGATAAACCAGCCGTCCAAAGGGGCGAATCCATATTCCTCGTGCGACGCATTCTTGTTGAATGATTGCCATATCTACCGGGTCTGTCATCTCAACCACCGCAATCGCCCCCAAAATACGCACATCAGCGACATGTGGCAACTGTTTAAGATGGGTTAGTGTCATGCGACATGTCCGAGCAATACGCCGAACATGATATTGCCAAGGGCTTTGTAATAAAAGCTGAACACTTGCCAGTGCCACAGCACATGCCAATGGATTTGCCATAAATGTTGGCCCATGCATGAACGCACCCGCCTTACTATGGCTGATGGTGTGTGCCACTTTGGTTGTGGTGAGTACGGCTGACAATGTCATATAACCGCCCGTTAATGCCTTGCCCAAACACATGATATCAGGCACTACCTTGGCATGCTGGCAAGCAAACAGACGACCTGTCCGCCCAAAGCCTGTGGCAATTTCATCAAAAATCAATAACACGCCATATTCATCACACAATTTACGCAGCTGCCTTAGATAATTTGTGTGATAAAACCGCATGCCACCTGCCCCCTGAACAATAGGCTCAATGATAAAAGCCGCTAAGTTTTTATGGTGTCTCTTAAATGCCAAGCGAATATCATCCATGGCCGCATCATCCCAAGGGTCATCAATCTTAATTGTTGGTGCATCCACAAAAATGCGACTGGGCAGAGTATCCCCAAAAATTTGGTGCATGCCTGTGATGGGGTCGCAAACACTCATGGCATTCCAAGTATCGCCATGATAGCCCGAGCGGGTTGTCATGATGTTGTTTTTGGTGGTCTTGCCCAAAGCATGCTGATACTGAACCGCCATTTTCAAAGCCACCTCAACGGCAACCGACCCTGAATCGGCATAAAAAATGTGTTGAAGCGGTTTTGGGACAATGCTAAGCAATAATTGCCCAAGTTTGATGGCAGGTTCGTGTGTCAGTCCACCAAACATGATATGAGACATTTTGGTGAGCTGTTCGGTGATGGCGGCATTTAAAATAGGATGATTGTATCCATGAATGGCACACCACCATGATGACATGCCATCGATGAGTACCGTGCCATCTTGTAGATGAATTTGACAGCCTTTGGCACAAGCAACAGGCAAGGCTGGCAAAGGGTTCGTCATAGAAGTGTAAGGGTGCCACAAATGGGCGGTATCAAATTCGTTAATCATCGCCTAAATCTTAGTCAAATTGGCTTATCATAGCGAATTTAGATAGAAAATGATAGCTTTAATGGTCTAAATATAGGGCAATCACATCATAAAAAGCAAAAACCCACAGTAAATCATTAAAATATGGACAAAATAGCCGTTTTATGGTTGTAAACGCCATTACCACTTATGACAACAGCCAAGGATAACACAAAATTTTCTATGAAATATAGGGCGTGCCTGCCTTTTGTATTTGCAATGAAAATCACGAAAAATCGCACGTTTTTTTCAAGGAAAAAACGCAGGCTGATAGTTATTCTTTCAGGTAAGTTTTTGACGATAAAAAAACAAAATTTAGCCATTTTTCATGCAAAAACGATTAGTTTATTTCTAAAATATTTCTATATTGTAAATAGTGTTATAAAGGGCAAGCACGCCCTAGTAAGCTGTGCAATTGCCACGATAAATCCACATAAAAACATCCATGTCAGGTCTGAGTGTGTTATAATGGGCTTTTATGCCACTTTGCAACATTGTGAAATTATTGTGAAATTGCAACATTGTGAAATGTTAAGCTCCCCATACAGGAACACATCATGAATGCCCCACACATCAAATCCGTAGATACTCATACAGACACCACCAAACCCCAAGGCGAAAAACTACAAAAGCTCCTAGCACGCATGGGTTTGGGTTCACGGCGTCAGTTAGAACAAATCATCAAAGCAGGGCGAATCTCCATCAATACAAAGACCGCCACACTGGGCGATAGAGCCAATGTAAGCGATGAGATTCGTGTTGATGGGCGATTGGTACGCCTTAGAGCCGAACGTGATAAACGTCGTCGCATCATCGCCTACTACAAGCCCGAAGGTGAGATTTGCTCCATGTCTGACCCTGAGGGTCGCCCCACGGTGTTTGACCGCCTGCCTAAGCTGACAGGCGACAGATGGGTGATGGTCGGCAGACTGGACATTAACTCATCGGGTCTTCTACTGTTCACCAACGATGGCGAGCTGGCTCATCGTCTCATGCACCCATCTAGCGAAGTGGTGCGTGAATATGCCGTGCGAGTGCTTGGCGAAGTCACCCCAGAGATTGCCCAGAATCTGACCCGTGGCGTTGAGTTAGAAGACGGCATGGCACGCTTTGATGACATCAAAGAAGGTGGCGGTACAGGGGTTAATAAATGGTATCACGTCACCATCAAAGAAGGTCGCAAGCGTGAAGTTCGCCGTATGTTTGAGTCCCAAGAACTTAAAGTTTCACGCCTGATTCGTACCCGATACAGTACCATGATATTGCCCAAAGAGCTAAAAACAGGGCGATTTATTGAGCTTGATGCCAAAGCCATTGATGCCCTTGTCTCATCGGTAGGTCTGCGTTCTCGCCAAGGCACAGGACTAAATACGTCCGCCAAAGAAAAACAAGCCCGTATCCACAAAAAGCCCCTGCCCGCTCGTGAAGTTCGCCAAAAACGCACTCAAAAAGGCAAAAATGAGCGAAAAAGAGCCGATGACAGACAAGGCAAAAGCGAACGTAAAGGACAGCAAACCCCTGCGTTTGGCAAGGCGAAGTTTTATAAAGTATAAATCAACAAAGAGTAAATTATACTCATGTTGACAAAACCGCCCGAATACCGTTTATGGCATTCGGGCGGTTTTATGATTGATGACTTATAAGATTGTCATCTGCAAGTCGCCAATCACGCTTCTTCTACCCAGCGTTTTTGGCTCTCTTTAATCACTTCTTTGGCGGTGGCAACGTCAAAAAAGCCTTCTACTTTGGTGGTGCCAGCTTTTTTTAGGTCTTTGTAGTGGTTAAAGTGAAATTCTAGCTGTTTGATAAGCTGTGGTGGTAGGTCATCAAGGCTGTTGTAGGCGTTGCCGTTGTTGCGGTCATCGGCAGGTACCACGATGATTTTGTCGTCCACCTCGCCGTCATCAACAAACTTCATCACGCCAATGACTTTGGCTTTTAGAAAAATACCCGTGGTCAATGGCTGTTCGGTTAGGATAAGTGCGTCTAGCTCATCGCCGTCTTCGTCTAGGGTTTGAGGGATAAAGCCATAGTTGCAAGGCTTGGCAAAAGCAATCGGCTCAACACGGTCAAGCTCAAAGCAAGCGAGTTTGCGGTTCCATTCGATTTTGTGGTTTGAGCCAGTAGGGATTTCTACGACCACGTTAATCTCGCCTGCGTCCACGTCGCCTGCGTCTAGGATTTTGTTAAAATCTACCATAAAATTCTCCGATTGGGATTAAAAAAGTTGTGCCATTGTAATATTAAATCAATCTAAGTGCAATCATCAATTTATGATGTTTTTGCATATCGCTTATGGATAATGGCATATTATCAAGGCTCATCTGATGTATCGGGCAAGCAAATGGGGGTGCTGATACAGCTTGGGGTGTCCACTTTTGTTTTGTCTAAGGCGGTCATGAGTTGTAAGGTTGCCCGCTCCCAATCTTCAATTTGACTTGGGTCATCAAGGTGGCGTTCATCAAGATTGGCAGGATTTATGGGGTATTTGTCGTCTCGCTCATCTGTTGGTGTGGCGATAAATGCTAGAAAGGCTTGGGCTTTTTTGCCAAGTTCGCTGTTATGTTTGGCAAGTTTGACAAAGCTCGCTTCATCTGTGAATGTCTCATCATTTTCATTGATGTAGGTGATAAATGCGGTTTTATCATCATTTAGCCAACGTGTATTATCTGAATCAAAAAATAACAAATATTCATAAAATAATGACAACCGTTTGGCATCATCAATAAAGACACTCTGCGGATACGTCTTTTGATAATCTTGCCAAAATAACGCCCGCTCGATAAGCTCATCTAATGAAATGCTAAGACCTGCATCACACCACAGTGGCTCTTGGTTGTCGCTGGCAAGTCGCTCAATCATGACCGCTTGGCCTTTTGGTAAATGGGGCGTAAACAGCTTGGCAAATGCTTGATAATCATTGACGAAGTCAAATTCCCCTTCGCAGTAGTCTGCTATTTTTAGCTTGTTTTGTTTGACCTGCTTGATGAGATGTTGGGCTTTTGGGGGTAATTTTACGATGTTGGACTCATTGTACTTTTTGTTATAATGAATGTCGTACATGACCTGATTTAACTGGTCAAATTCTGCCTCATCTAGCAAAAATTTATCGCCTTGCCAAAATGACAAAAAACGCTGATAAGCAAGCTGATATTGTGTCGCCCACTTGATTTGGGTGGTGTTGTCGGCAGTCGGCAGGCAATGATTGAGTGGTTTATCCGCCTTATCAAAGTCATCTATTTGGCTATTGATGTCAATGGCGGTTAGTGTGCTGGTAACGGCTTGGCAATCAATCGCTTGGGCGTTGGCACTTTGAGCGACAGGTGTGGGCGATGTGGGGGCAACGTCCACAAAAGTCTGCTCTGCTTGGCGTGGTGTGGCATCAGTAGCAAGTGAGCTGTTGGGCTTGTTGTCGCAAGCGGTCAAGGATGACAGAGCGATTGCGATGATTATTAATGGGTATTTCATGGCTTATTCGCTGGGTATCGGGTTATTTATGGGTCTTAGGGCGAGTTGTCCACTGTGTCTTTTTTGAATATTACTGATAAATTTATGAATAAATTCGTGCGTTTGGCTATCATCAAATTTGCCAAATTGCGATAGTTTTACCATTGCCATGCCCGCATAGCCACAAGGGTTAATGGCATTAAAGGCGGTCAAATCATTGACAAGGTTAATGGCAATGCCGTGATAGCTATGCCCTTGCTTGATTTTAAAGCCCAAAGACGCAATTTTGCCAAGCATATCGCCATTGGTATTATAAATATACACCCCAGGGGCATCACGGCGAGCCTTAGCGGTCAAATCGGGCGGTAGGTACTCGCCCACCACGTCTTCTATGGCTTGCTCGGCGTGGCTCACTAGGTCTCGCACGCCCATGCCAAGGCGGTGCAAATCCCACAGCCAGTACACCACAAGTTGCCCCACGCCATGCCATGTTACCTGTCCGCCACGGTCGGTTTTGATGATTGGGGTGTCGGTCTTGTAGAGAATATGCTCTTCTTTGCCCGCTTGCCCTAGCGTATAAACGTCTTGATGCTCCACAATCCACAGCTCATCAGGGCAGGCTTGCCCGTTTTTTTTATCATCAATGCGACTCAAAATCCGAGCAAGCATATCATCATGCGTGGCGTTGTATTCGGCGTGGGGGTGGGTGCTTGTGTGCAAGTCGTCCCATTGCAAGGGGGTAAGGTTTAGGTGGGGTAGGTTTAGGGTCATGGCTTTTAAATGGTTAAATAAGAGCTATTTTACGTCATTTTGTTAAAAATAAAAACCATTTTAACCATTTTTAACCGCTTGCACACCCCTTACCCTTTTGTTATAATCCAACCTATCAATCGGGGTGCTATTTATGGCTGAGATGATACCCGTGAACCTGATACAGTTAAAACTGGCGTAGGAAATTGATAAAAATTGACGAGCAACACACTTTTTGGTGTGGGTTTTGACTGTGCTTTTCTTAAAAAGGAAAAACCCATGACCACAGTTACCAAAAACCCATTCTCCCCAGACCAAATCCCCCTAGACTTAATCAACGAAGTCCGCAAGCAAAACCCCCTAATTCACAACATTACAAATCTGGTCTCCGCCAATTTTACCGCCAATGGACTGCTTGCTGTTGGTGCGTCCCCCATGATGGCAGAGTCGCCTTTGGAGATGGCAGAGCTTGCCAAAATCAGTAGTGCGGTTGTGCTAAATATCGGCACGCCGTCCGACCCCAAAACGTCCGCCATGATTATCGCAGGGCAAACCGCCAACGCCCACGGCATTCCTGTGGTGCTAGACCCTGTGGCGGTGTCGGCAAGCACTTTACGCCAATCTACCATTCATCAGATTAGCCAAGTCGTGCAGTTTGATGCCATTCGTGGCAATGCAGGCGAGCTTGCGTTTTTGGCAGGGGCGAACTGGCAAGCCAAAGGCGTGGATGCTGGGCGTGGCGATGCGGATTTGGCGAGCATTTGCCAAGCGGTCGCCCAAAAGTACCGCACCATTGCCATTTTGACAGGCGAGATTGACTATATCTCAGACGGCACGCAGGTGGTTGCCCTTGCCAACGGTACGCCACTTCTGCCCAAGGTTACCGCCACAGGGTGCTTGCTAAGTGCCGTGGTTGGGGCATTTTTGGCGGTGGCAGGGCGTGAGCGGTATTTGGTGGGGGCGGTCAATGCCTGTGCCACATTTGCCATTGCAGGCGAGCTTGCTTGTGAAGGATTATTGCCAAGCCAAAGCGGTACGTTTATGTATCAATTTTTGGATAAATTGGGCGGTATTAGCCCTGATGAGATTGCCAATCGTGTCAAGTTTGTGGGGGGAGCATGAACCACGTCCACACGCACCCACGCACTCATCGCCCCGCCCAAGCCTTGACTATTGCAGGGTCGGACTCTGGCGGTGGGGCAGGCATTCAGGCGGATTTAAAGACCTTTACCATGCGACAAGTATTTGGTACAAGTGTACTGACCGCCACAACCGCCCAAAACACCCAAGGCGTATGGGGCATTCATCATCTGCCGACCGACCACATTAGAGCCCAGCTTGTCGCCATTGGGGACGATTTTGCGATTGGGGCGTGCAAAATCGGTATGCTTGGCACGTCCGACATCATTGAGACGGTGGGGCAGTTTCTACAAAATCGTCCGTTTGGGCAAGTGGTGCTTGACCCTGTGATGATTGCCAAAGGCGGACAATCCTTGCTTGATGACAACGCAAAAGACAGCCTAAAACGGCTCATTCCCCTAACCGACATCATCACGCCCAACCTACCAGAAGCCGAAGTGCTGACAGGCATGACGATAGTTTGTGATGATGATATAAGGAAAGCCCTACACGCCTTACAAGACATGGGGGCAAAGACGGTCATCATCAAAGGCGGACATAGCCAAAATTCCCAAAGTGCCATGTGCATAGATTATGTGCTTGATGAAACGGGCGATATTTGGCAAGTACAAAGCGAACGCACTAACAGCAAAAACACACACGGCACAGGGTGTACGTTCTCGGCGTGTATCACGGCAGAGCTTGCCAAAGGGGCGAGCGTGGCAGATGCCATTCATACCGCCAAACGCTTAATTGCTCAGGCGATTAGCACCGCCCCCAATATCGGACACGGACATGGGGCGGTCAATCATTGGGCGTTTTGGGAAGGTGGGGTGGGTAATTAGTTGGTAAATTTAATATTAAACTTCCTATAAAACTGGTTTTCCGTTCGCCCTGAGCTTGTCGAAGGGTATAAGGAAAACCGTTATGGTTCGACTTAGCTCACCACGAACGGTTTTCTTTAATTCAGAGTTTTGCAGGAAGTCCATTGCTGAATTAAAATGCCTTTTAAAATATTTTTAAAATTTGGACGTGTAGGGGCGAATTGCAATTCGCCCAAAAATCAACACTTTATCAAAGGGCGAAGGTGATTTGTCCCTACATTTTTTACCTTGATTGTCATTTGTATTTTAAAAATTTTTAAGTTTTTATTAAAAATCCCAAAAGGAACCCCCATGTTTGATAAATCAACCCTATCCGTCTATTTTGTCGCAGGCACACAAGACTGCACGCACCGAGACGAACCCACGCCAGAGCAGAGACTGCTTGCGGTGTTGGAGAATGCCTTGCAAGCAGGGATTACTTGCTATCAATTTCGTGAAAAAGGCGACAACGCCCTAACTTGCCCTGACAAGATTAAAAAGCTCGCCCTAGATTGCCAAGCGTTATGCCGTCAATATGGCGTGCCGTTTGTGATTAACAATGATGTTCATTTGTGCCTTGACATTGGGGCGGACGGCGTTCATGTGGGGCAGACGGACATGGATATTCATGACGTGGCAAGGCTCTGCCGTGGGCGTGCGTTTGTGGGTTTGTCGCACAGCTCGCTTGATGAGATAGGGGTTAGCGTGGGGCATGATTTGGCGGATTATTTGGCGATTGGGGCGGTGTTTGACACACGTTCAAAGGCGGACGCTGGGCGTGCGGTGGGCGTGGATATGGTGGGGCAGGTGCGAGCGATGATTGGCAACCGTCCGCTTGTCGCCATTGGTGGGATTGATACGACCAATGCAAGCCTTGTGCGTGCCAATGGGGCGGACGGTGTGGCGTGCGTGTCGGTGATTGCCCGTGCGGACGATATGGGGGCGGTGGTGGGGGCGTTAAAGGGAACATGATAAATCGTATGGCGTTTGTCATTGCAAATTGGGGCGTATTGCTTTACAATAAAACAAATAACCATAAGGGGGCTATATGACCACAACCAATTTAAATATCCGCATTGATGACGAACTCAAAGCTCAAGCCACAAAAGTGCTGGCAAGCTATGGCTTGTCGCCCACACAAGCGATTAAACTGTTTTTTCATCAGGTGGTTAGCACCAATCAAGTGCCTGTGTCTTTTGATTATCAAGCCAGAACGCCCAACGCCAAAACCTTGCAAGCGATTGCCGAGCTAGAAAATGGCGGTGGTACGCTTTATGATGATTTGGATAGTTTGCTTGCAGGGCTAGATAATGTTAAGCGTTAAGACCAGTAAGGATTTTGACAGGGATTTAAGAAAACAAAAACTCACCGCCGAGCTTTTGGAAGTATTAAGTTGTCTATATCGTGGCGAGCCATTGCCTGCCAAATACAAAGACCATGCGTTACATGGCGACAAAAAGGGCTGGCGTGATTGCCATGTACAAAATGATTTGGTGCTGATTTACAAAATTGAAGATGATATTTTGTATTTGGCAAGGTTAAATACCCATAGCGAAGTTTTTGGTTAATCAGGGCGTGCCTGCCCTTTATAACACTGTTTACAATATAGAAACATT